>CAZYWY010000067.1:3942-7935 GCA_964651605.1 uncultured Pirellulales bacterium
TTAAGGAATTAGATGAGGTTATCAAAGAGCTTGAATTTGTCTGTGAGCAAAATCTCGCCGGTACAGAGTTGGATGAAATATTCGATAATCTGCCGCAGGCAATACCTTATAATCTTTGAAAGACTCGAAATTAGTTATTGCAGGATTGCAGGTCGGCCGTTTCAGCATTTAAAACGGTAAAGTCAACTCGTGATGACTGGCCGGTGTTATCAATACAAAGCAATTCATATTCTCCTGCAGGTAATGTCAACCGGGATGCCATATCTTTATCAAGCAACTTTCCATTAAGAAACCACGAAGTTTCTTCAGTGCGGTTAGCTGATGTACGAATTACAGTCGAGCCGTTGTAGCAAATAAATGTATCACCGCAGGCAGGTGATGTAATATTTAGCGCCTGGGCTAATTCACGTGGCACAGGCATAGGATTATAGACCTTTACAGGTTCTGCCGGAGGTGCATCTGCAAAGGCCTTCAAACAAGGCAGGCAGAATAATTCAGCTAAAAGCGGCTCAGCAGCCTGGCCACCAACATAATCCACCCGACCCGTTCCGCGAAAGCGTCCTACCCAGACCCCAATTGCATATCTGCGGTTGTGTCCAACTGCCCATGCGTCACGCCTGCCGGAACTGGTACCCGTTTTCCACATAAACCAGGGTATGTTTTCAGGGGCAGCAGTTTCCAGTCCGGCTGGACAGCGTAATCGGCAGGACAGGATGCTGCTGATTGCACGACATACATTTGGTGATATTGCCTTTTTTTCCGGAGCAGGTTCATCCGGATATATTCGGGGCGGCCTTCTGATACCATCTCTGCCAAGTGTTGCATACCCATTTGTCAGTTCGAGCAGGCTAACTTCGATTCCTCCGACAGCCAGGGACAGACCTCCGCGTCTTTGAGCATCACCGGGCAGAGTAATTCCGGCGGCATCCAATATACCATAACACCTTGCTAATCCTATTTCCTCAGCGATTAGAATAGCTGGGATATTCAGAGACCGCTGCAGTGCTTCGGTTGCAGTGATTTGGCCTGAGAAGCTCTTGTCGAAATTGGACGGCGTCCAGCCGGCCCGCGAAATTGGTATATCATATACTATGGAGTCGCTGTTAAGTCTGCCGGCTTCATAAGCGGCGGCGTAGATAAATGGTTTCAGTGCCGAGCCGGGGCTGCGTTTGGCCAAAGCACCATTTACCTGCCCATCCTGCTCGTCAAAGACGTTGCCTGAGCCGAGCAGGGATACAATAGAATATTCTGCAATATCAATCACCACTACGGATAGTTCACTGTTTTTTGGTAATCGGCCAAGATGCTCCTGTGCAAGGCGTTCTACCTGTTTTTGAATGTCCAGATTTATAGTAGTCCGGCCGCCGGCAGGGCGACATTTAAGAGCGTACCACGCAGCGTGTTCTGCCTGCTGAGTTATCTTCTGTTCGTCAAGCTCGATGGGGTTTGATAATGCTTGTTGAAGCTGCGATTCTGTAATCATCCCGGATTTGAGCATTCGAGCCAGTACAATATGCTGTCGTTGTAAAGCCTCCGGCAGATGCCGGTCAGGCCGGTACCTGCTCGGAGACTGGGGAAGACCTGCGAGCAATGCGGCCTGACCCAGATTAAGGTCTTTTGCGTGCCTTCCAAAATACCTCAGTGAAGCAGCTTCAACGCCTCTTATGTTACCGCCATAAGGAGCGATATTTAGATAAAGTTCGAGAATTGCATCCTTGTCCATGAGCCGGTTCAGTTGCATAGCTCGGAAGGATTCTATGAGTTTGGTTTTCAGCGAGCGCGGTCGATTATCGAGCATTCTGCATACCTGCATATTAAGCGTGCTTGCACCTGAGACAATACGCATAGCTGCGAAATTCTGTCCTGCGGCTCGTAAAATTGCGAGCGGGTCCACCCCGAAATGACTGTAAAAACGCTCATCTTCAACAGCAATGGTAGCCAGTTTCAGCCAAGTTGACATCTCATTTAACTTTACTGGGCATCGCCACTGGTCGTCTGAGCCGACAATGCTCAGAAGCGGCCTGTTATTGACATCCAAAACCGTCGGGCTGACAGGCCATTTCTCAAGTCGCTCAGTTGGAAAGGGCAAAAGCAACCATGCTAAAGTAAATGCAATCACAAATATTGCTGCTGCAATAAATGTGTATTTGAGCATTAGTTTTAACAGTTTTATTTTTTTTGTACGGAGCATTTATAAGGATAAAGCAAACTTTCAATTTGGTTGTTTGTTATTATTAATAGTTACCTGGCCTTCGATTCCTAATGAAGCGATGGCCGGTTCGTACATACATGATGCCTGGATGGGAGGCAGGGTGAATTTGCCTGTTGTAGTTGCTCGCAGAGCGTACTTAAAAACCTTCTTTGTCGGACAGGCTGAACAGAACAAGACGACGCGGTCATCCAGAAATTCCACGTGGTTTGGTGTGTCAAATTGTGAATTGCTCGATTCGGCTGATGTAGCCAGTCTGGGATTCTCTATTTCCATACCGCCCGGCAGAGCATCTACAATGGCGATATTGTCAACCGTCTGACTCGGTGCGATAATAGTAATTGTTACATTCACGATGTCACCCACACGCAGGTTATTCGGCTCAACCGGATTCCCGTGCCGGTCTGTCCATTTACGTTCTATATGCAGGCCATTATCATAAGGCTTAATTAGCCCTTCTTTTGCAAGGCCTTCGCTTAAAACAACCACGTACACAGTTCCAATTCCAGTCGATGAAATTGTAACCGGCTCGGATATATCTTCAAATTTATGTGATACAGGCGTGTTCTGGTTGAATGCTGCAATCTGTTGCCCCGCAAGAGTCAACGTTCCTGAGAAATTCGGTTCATCTTTGCTTGTCATAGCCTGATAGCGAGATAATGCTGCGATTACCGCCGCATTGTTAAAAGTGCTGCCCCAGTGACAATCGCTTCTGGTTTCATTTAACCTGCGAGCTAAAAGAGTTGCCATTGAATGCTCCGGCTCAATTTCCAATAGGGCGGATAATAAAACAGCCTGCTGTTGCACGGATGAAGTAAGACAACCTGACATTGTAGTTGTCCCGAAATTTGCCGGCATTTGTTCAGGTAGTAAAGTCAGGGCATTATTCTTATTGCCTATTGTGTAAAATGCCTCTGCCAGATGTGCTACAGCGGCAATATTAAGCTGGTCCTTCAGTTCAGCAAGTCTGGTCATCCAGCCGCGAGGCGGTTCGCCGAAGGCAGCCAGCGCTCTGCATATCAGGGCTTTGGTGTTTAAGTCCGGGGTGCCGTCACCGGTTGTTTTGAGGCATTGTTCAAGGTATTTGGCAAGTTCATTTGTAAATTGTGCATCAATTTCGTATCCGGCGTTTTTGGCTTCAAGCAGGCAGGATGTGGCATAAGCCGTACCCCATAAATCAGGTGTTGAGCAGCCGGGCCAATAGCTTAAACCACCCGAACGTGTTTGCATCGACCACAAACGCGCAATGCCGGCTTTTACCATAGAATCAATCATTTCCTTACGGTCATCTCCTAATACGCTCGATGCGTACAGAAGTGAAAATAACTGACTGCTGGTCTGCTCTACGCAGCCATAAGGATAACGGATAAGCTGCTCCAGTGCAGGGCCAAGCTGGACATTCGGACGCGAGTTGATAGAGATTGTAACGGAAGCTGTACCATCAATGAAAGATTCGGAAGGCACGATACGTAATTGTTCACCGGCTTTAATAGAACGCAACTCTGTCACGCTGTGTAGAGCTGTGGCAGGCCTGACACTGAAGGTTGCCTGGCATTTGGCTGTTAAAGGTTTCTCGTTGGGGTCTGTTTCTGAAACCTCGATATTAGCTTCAACCCCTGCCGTTTTGCTTCGCAAAAACGAAGCAGCAGGGGTTTTTGTTGCTTTTAATTTAAGCATAATAGTTACAGGCTGGTCGGGATTTAACAGGAGCTTATTTTGAGTATTATCGGCGACAACTTCGACCCCTGCCGTTTTGCTTCGCAAAAACGAAGCAGCAGGGGTTA
>CAZYWY010000068.1:0-7879 GCA_964651605.1 uncultured Pirellulales bacterium
GGGCGAGGTTGATTGCCGGTTACGATAGATATCTGCCAGGAATTTTATTTCAGCAGCAAGGCCGGGATAATCTCCTGTTTGCGCCTGCTGATTTGCCCACTGAGCTATCGATTCGAGTAAATCTGTACCCAGAGATATGAGCATATCACAGAAAATGCCCGATATTCCGGAAGCGTTACCCCTGCCTACAGATGGGCCGATTTGCTGATACAGACTTTGTGTATATTCGAGCTTGTTGGTCGAAGCCTGCATAGACTGCCTGTAAGAAGAGCCAAGACGTCTGTCAAACTGATAAAAATAAGAATCCGGAAAGATATTATGTCCCTTCGTATCGCGAAAAAGTTTGACAAATAACGTAAGAAAACGCAGGTTATTACCCGACTGGGCAGGATTTTCAAACATTACAGCCGGCATATACCTTCTTGGAGATTGTGAGATCTGGTAAGGTTTAACATCCTGCTGGTAAAGTATATCACCTTTGATGAGGACTTTTGTTGCTGTATCAATATCCAGTGAAATCAGGTTATTGAGCATTTCCATCAGATAAGAATTAAACCGTTCAGGTTCAATACCGATTTCTGTGATATGCGAGGCATTGAGAAGCATACCAACCGATGGGTCTGTAAGCTCGATGAATAAAGAGCTATTGGTATTTATTTCCTGCTGTGTAAAAATCTTTTGAGAAACAAGTGTCTCTGCTATATTATTCGGTCGCCAGCCTTTTTCATAAGCGGATTTGACCCAGCTTAATTGATAAAAACGCTTGACAAGAGCGAGTCTCTGCTCGAAAGAAAGATTTCTGTTGTTTATATATTTTGCCAGCACTTCGTAATATTGGACTGACCCACTTCGTGGTGATGATACAACTGAACTGGAACTGTCTAACATCACTATTGTTGGCGAACTATTAGTTCTGAGCATTGATTCGAGCCTTTGCAGAAGCCGGCTGGAAAACCGGCTGTATGCTTTGTTGGCTTCATTTGCGTCATTACTTAGCACTAAAAAAACGCAATGACTGATTAGTAAGTCATCCCCTTTTGCAAGCTGAATGTTGGATTGCGCCAGCAGTTCAGTAGAGGCGGAAGCCAAAGCCGCCATTTGTGCAGCGGTCCAGTTGCTCTTGATACAATCAGCAGTTGTCAGCAGGTTTTCGGTCATTGCGTTAAGCGCTTCCTGCATTATATTGCGCCTCGATTCATAAGTTTTTTGCACGACATTGTTGACTGTCTGAATGAAAATATTCGGCTCACCGGTTAGCAGTCGCTGCGTACAATTAGCCATAATCAGATGAAACTGGTCTCTGCTTGCATTGTTCCAATTTGTGAACATAGAATCCATATCAATGCCGGCAATTTGTTCGGCGATGCTTTTGGAAATAAACTCAAGCGCATCCGGCTCGCTTAGCAGCAGAGGCAACGCACGTTGTTTAAGGATGCTCTGGTTGAACTTTACATCATTGTATTGCTGGGCCAGGCGGATTAAACGTTGTTTATGTGAAGTTTCGGGCATCTGCTCCTTGACCTTCGAGTCGGGCAGAGAAGAAAACAGAACCTCTGCAAAGTACCTGACATCAGAGCGTGAAATTCTATTTAGACACTTTGGTATATTTTCCTCAATAACTTTAGTATAAGTATGGTCGCTCTGCGTTCCGACTGTAATGCAATATTTCTCAATCAGAGGTGCCAGCAATGAGTTCTTGCCGTATTGTGCCAGAATTGCCCAGACATCGAGACTTGAACCGAATTCTTCATCGCAGTTTTCAATCTGCTCCTTGATAAGCTCATCCTGATTTGTCATCAGCCGCAATTCAAGCATTGCTTTGGGCAGGGACAAACCGTTGTTTTGTGAAGGCGTCGCGGGTGAAGAACCAGCCATATTCCCCTCGGATATAAAACCACCAACTCTTCCACCTGCTGCAAGACCCGCGGGACCTCTCCCCACCACACCTCCCCCCATAGATATACCTAACCCGTTTGTCAGCACAGATAGTATAGTTGCATTCTGTACCATTGAGACTGTTGCCGGGAATGTTTTCTGATTTAGTTTTACAAGCGGCGGAGACGTTTTTTTTGAACCGGTTTTTTGTGTATATTGTTTATAGGCTTCGGAAAGCTGACCTGCCAACTCAGCCCAGCCAGGCTCATTCTGCAGTTGAACAAACCGCAGCACGAGCGGCTCATAATAAACATCAGGCAAATATGAATATAGTTTCCACGCTTCTATAATTACCGGTATCGATTTTAAGACAACGTCGGGATATTTTTCAATATTCCCGGCCTGAATGAGATTCCGAACTGCCATCAGACGCCATATACAGGAAAGCTCGGAATTGGCAAGCACTTTTATGTAATAATCCTTTATAAAATTATTTTGTTCTTCGCTGATGTTCGTTGACACTAAGCTTCCGCCACCACCAAATCCACCACTTGTTGGACCTGCCAATGCTGCGCCTCTGCCTCCAAAAAATGGCCCACTTCCTCTGCTGTCCCGCCGATTTGTGAATTGAATAGCACAGATGTAAATTTGCCTGGAAAGTTGTGGATAATTGCCTGTTTGACTCTGCTGGTTCGCCCATTCAATGATTGAATTAGTCTCCTGCTGATTCCTGATATTGCCCTGCAAAATTGCTGTCCATAACCCTGCCAGTCCGGATGCGTCGCTTTTGCCGAAATACGGTCCAACAAGCTCGTAAAAATTCTTAATCGCTTTGAGCCTGTCACTGTCCGAAGGAAAAAGCTGCCGGTATTTTCCAGGCATCGTCTGATATAATCTTTGAAGAAAGTCAGGGCTGATAACCAGTTGCGGCCCATTGGCATCGCGAGTAAGAACGGTAACAAGCCCCAAATCAGCTATGGAAAACGATTGCTGGTCTCTTCTTAAAAGAATAGATGATACAAAATCATTATCGTTAGCTGTTGAGCTTGTCCACTGGCCGGCTGTTTTAGCCTGCTTAACCATACTGTCGGCTTTGATAAGGATTTTGCTGCAAAGGTTGACGTCCTGCCACATCGTGGAATTCAAGAGTCCATATACATATTGGCTAAATGCCGATTCCTCCGCTCTTATATTAAAATCTTCAAATTTTGCGGCTTTAAGAAACTGGGTGATTTGTTTTTTTTGTATAAATAAATCTACCAATATCGCTTTGTTTGATTCTATTTCCGCAGCAGTAAGCAGACCTGTGTTTGTCAATAGCGACATAGTATCACGAGAATTCCCCCTTTTCAGGGCGTTCTGGACCTGTTCGGTCTGGTAAAATCTCCCGATTATATCAAGCCGCTGCTGGAGTGTAAGATTCCGCCCTGATAAATAACGAGCCAGCGTATGATTTAACTGATCAATGCTGTCGTTATTTAGTAATCTCTGCTGAACATCCGAGGAAAAACTATTATAAATTTTATCAATGGCATCGTCCTGGTTTCCAAGTATATGAAAAACAACGAAATATTTTCCAAACTGGTAGGAATAGTTTGAGACTTGTGCAGGCAGCTTAAGGTATTCGGATATTACGGAAGCTGCTGCAGAAGCCTGCTGCACCGTCCAGGTTTTTTGAAAGTCATTTTGCTGAATAAAATTTAATAATCGGGTTGCAGTTGAATCTATTAGCTGTCTTACGCCGGCGGGAACACCTTCGTAGGAGCTAAGTGTATAAAGCTGCTGAATGGTGCCGATGAATGCGTTTGGGTCGCCGTTACGCATCTGCTCTATGTCATAAGTTATCAGAATGTTGCTCTGTGTTTGTGCCAAAGTTGAATTTGTCTGTGTCGTCAAAGTTTCTACTTTGATTGCCCTGGCTTCCTTTGCGAGGTGTTCGCTGACTAAGGGCAGAAGCTGACTTTCTTTGATGAAAGTTTCAAGAGTCTGTTGCCCGATGGTCTCGGAGCTGAAAGTTATTTCTCCATATTTCTTGGCCAGCAGGCTCAAACGTTCGATTCTGTTGGCAACAGGTGTGCGTTCACTTGTCTTGTCATCCGCAAGTGCAGAAAGAAGAACCTCAGCAAAATATCTGATGTCGTCTTTTGAGATACTTTTCAGGCATTTTGTAATATTTTCCTCAAGAAGTTTCGTGTATAAACGGTCGCTCTGCGCACCGGCAGTGGTGTAATATTTCTCAACCAAAGGACCCAGAAGCGAATCTTTACCGTATTGTGCCAGTATCACCCAGACATCAAGACTTGAACCAAAGGTCTGGTCGCAATTTTCAATCTGTTCCTTCACAAGCTCATCCTGATTTGTTATCAGCCACAATTCGAGCATTGCTTTCTGGGTAGCAAGGCTGAGCTTTTGTGAAGACGTATCAGACGAAGAGTTGTTTGTCGGTGGGGCTGTGAATCCTCTTGATATAGCCATTCCTCCGCCTATGGCTCCTCCTCTGCTTCCACCTCCCATTCCACCTCCTACCAAAGAGGTACGGAGCATAACAGCCTGTCTCTGTGCTATTTCAACCTCAGCCTGTATCAAATCAATTCCTTCCAAAGAAGGTACTGTATTGGATTGAACGATTGGCGAAGATGATTTTTTAATTCCGGTTTTTTCCATATATTGTTTATATGCTTCGGAAAGCTGACCTGCCAGCTCAGCCCAGCCGGGTTCATTCTGCAACTGAACAAACCGCAATACAAGCGGGTCATAATATGCATTCGGCAGATATGAATACTGCTTCCAGGCTCCTATTACTACCGGTATCGACTTTAATACAACCTCAGGGTAATCTTCAAGTCGGCCTGATTTAATGATATTTTGAACTGCCATTAGACGCCATATATAGGAAAGCTCCGAGTCATTGAGAATTTGCAGATAATAATCTTTTATAATTTTCATCTGCTCGGTTGTTAAAGATTGCTGCATCCTGGAAGGCATTCCTCCATTCCCAGCCTGTAGGGCAAAGATATAAATATCTCCAGCCAGTTTCGGATAGTCGCCTGTTTGTTTTTGCTGGTTTGCCCATTCAACGATTAAATCAGTTTCCTGCTGATTCCTGATATTGACTTGTAAAATCGTCCTCCATAATTCTGCAAGTCCTGCTGCACTGCCTTTGCCGAAATACGGTCCAACAAGCTCATAAAATTTCTTAATCGCTTCTGTCCTGTTGTTTTGTCCTGATATGAGCTGACGATATCGTTCCTGGAGTACCTGATATATTCTTTGCAGATAGTCAGGGCTGACAGCCAGTTGCGGCCCGTTGACATCTCGCGTCAGGGCGGTAACAATGCCCAAATCGACAGCGGAAAACGACTGATAATCCCTCCTGGTTAGAATAGATGAAATAAGGTCATCGCTATTTGTCGAGTTTGTCCACTGACCAGCCGTTTTGGCCTGCTTAACCATACTGTCGGCCTTGACAAGGATTTTGCCGCAGAGATTGACATCCTGCCACATCGTGGAATTGAGCAGCCCGGAAACATACTGGCTGAACGCAGAGTCTTCCGGCTTTATATTGAAATCTTCAAATTTTGCAGCCTGAAGGAACTGGGCGATTTGTTTTTTTTGTACGAACAAATCTTTTAATAACGCCCCGTTTGCTTCAACTTCCTGTCTGCTTAAAAGATTGTAATTAGTTAATAAAGATGTAACATCACGTTGATTGTTTTTCTTTAGCGCATCCTGAACCAAATTGCTCTGAAAGAACCGCCCGATTATCTCAAGACGCTGCTGGAGCGTCCGGTTTCGCTGGTTCACATAACGAGTCAGTGTTTGACACAACTGACTGATATTGTTATAGCTTGCTAATCTCTGTTTAGCCTCAGAAGATAAACTGTCGTATTTTGCATCAATTTCATCCTCCCGATTGGCAAGGATGTGGAAAACAACAAAGTTAGGTGCCAGTTGATAGCCATAAGAAGAAACTGAATCAGGCAGCTTAAGCAACTCGGTTGTGACGCTGGCAAAGGCGGACATCTGCTGAGCCGTCCAGGTCGTTTGAAAGTCATTTTGCTGAACGTAATTAATTAATCGGCTTGTATTGGAATTTATTATATTCCTTGCACCACTGGAATAACTTTGTCCGGATGTTGTCAGTGGTGATAACTGTTGAATGGTATTGATAAATGCATTCGGGTCGCCATTCAGCAGCCGCTCCATATTATAAGCTGCCAGGATATTGCTTTGTGATTGAATTGAACTTGAATTGCTCTGTACAGCCAGAAGGTTCAGGTTAATTGCACGGGCTTCTTTTGCAAGATGTTCGGATACCAAAGGCAGAATTTTGTCGTCTTTGATAAAGGCTTCAAGCGTCTTTTGCCTGATGGCTTCAGAGCTAAAAGTTATTTCCCCATATTTTTTCGCCAGTTGGCTCAGCCGTTCGGTTCGCTTGACAGTAGGGGGACTGCCGCCATCCTGCATAGAGCTAATAAGAACCTCTGCGAAGTAACGCATATCGGGCGGTTTCAGGCTGTCAAGACAGCTTGAAAGATTGGTTTCGACCTGTGCGTTAAAATTGACCAAGCCGTACTGGTTCTGGTTTATATTATTCTGCCATTGTTTGTTTATTACCGATTGCAAAATGTCCTTTTGGTTATACTCTACGAGCATACCCCAGCAGTCTATATAGTTGCCAATCGTACTATCGAAACCATCGAGCATTTTGCGAGCATTTTCTTCCTGATTCAGCGCCAGGACAATCCGCAGCATCGGCAGTTGAATCTGGGGATTATTGGTATATCGGGACATTATACTGGATGACGTACCACCTGCAGTGGCAGGCTGCTGGCGAAATGCCATATAGGCTTTTGCAAGTCCGGCTGCTGCCTTGTCCCAGGCTTCACTTCGTGGCATTTGAATGAAGCGATTCAAAATATTATTATTTGTATAATACTCCGGCGACAGCTCCGGCAGTTGTGACCAGCCTTGCTGCAGCAGGTCGATTCCATAAAGTATGAAATCATTGTCCGTTGTTAAGTTATTGAATTGCTGATTGATTGCATATAAAGTCATCAGCCTCCATTGCAGCGGCAGGTTCGGGTCGGTAAGAACACTTTGATAATAGCTTTTAACTTCAGCGAAAGAATTATTTGTTCCGCCGCTCCGATTATAACGCTGCTGTTTGGCATAAATGGCATTCATGACCATTTCTTGTGCCAAGTCGGGGTATTCGCCGGTTTTGATTTGTTCCTGCAACCAGTCTATGACGGATGTATATTTTTGTTCGTTCCAGTTGCCGCTGCTGAAAATCTGCCGGAACATTCCGGTAATACCGGAAAGGTTGCCTTTGCCAACTATTGGGCCAATCTCATTATAAATACCTTTTATAGCCTCGATTTCATAATTACCGCCGGAGGTTTGGTACTGGCGAAATTTTTCATACAAAGAACTTTGAAATCGCTGGATTAAATACGGCTCAACGGTTAAATCGCTATTATTTGTATCGCGTGCTATCCGAACAACCATAGCTAATTGACCCGGAGAGTAACGGGACGAGCTGTCCATCCTGTTAAAGACATCATAAGTGAAACTGCGGCTTGAGGAATAGTTCCATTTGCCGCGTTTTTTCGCATCCTCGATAAGGTCATTTGCCCTGGTTAAAATTTTAATGCTCGAATTGACATCATAAGAGCTTACGGAGCTAATGATGCCTGCGACATATTCTATGAACTGAATTGTCTCAATTTTAAAATCCTCATATTGTTTTTTACTGAGGAAATCCGCTGTTTTTGCTTTGCCGGCTTCAGCTCGTAGTTGTGTAAGACGCTCGTAAATCAGAGCAGCATTTGCCGTCAATATATTCTGTCCGGGTGATGATGTTCCTATGGTATCGGCAACCATCAGGCTGATTTCCATCTGCTGGTTCGGGTCGCTGTGACTGATTTTGTCCCAGTATCGGCCAAGACATTCATAAAAATTATAAACATGCCAGGGTCAACACTGCTGGTGGTGAGGACCC
>CAZYWY010000069.1:0-4210 GCA_964651605.1 uncultured Pirellulales bacterium
TGTAAAATATATAACATAATTAAAATTAGAATATAGAAAACAGGAAACCGATGGATGATAGATGAGGGAAGAGGGACGATGGTTGAGGGAAGAGGGACGATGGTTGAGGGAAGAGGGACGATGGAAGAGGGAAAATGGGAAATATTGTATATTTTATATTGTTTTGTGTGAATATTTGTTATTTTGATTCACAAAAGACGGGACACAAGGCACGATTCACGATAAAAAATGCAAAACAAAGCCAAATTACAACGGCAGAACACAGAACTCAGAACACAGAACACAGTAAAAAATGCAAAACAAAGCCAATTTTAAAAACAATAAAACTGGCATAAGTTCTTTGTTCACAGGATATTATGTGGATTTTGGCATTTGGGGCAGGGCAAAAACAAAGCCAAAACAAAGCCAATTAAAGCCAATTCAAACCCAATTAAAGCCAATTTGAAGCCAAAACAAACCCAATTCAAAGCCAAACAAAGCCAATTTGAACCCTTAGGGAACAAAGCCAAATTGCAAAACATAGACAACTTTTGTGCCGTAAGGCATCCCTTAGTGGACCCGGGCTTGCCGGAATGCAGAATTCAGCATTATACAGGGGTTTATTCGGTGATGAGCCAGGCGGCGGCGAATATAATCACGGCGGTGATGAGCATAAAAACTACAATAGAACCGAACAGGATTATCACTTCTTTGAGGAAAACGCCTGCTTTTATTTTCTCCATTTTCGTGGTTTTATAGACCACAGATATTGCTGCAACCAGAGGCAGCAGCCAAATTGTTGATTGTGCTGTTATTCCGATTCTTAAAGGATTTATTATGCCGGCTATTATGGATTCTGTCGGTATCAGCATTTTATTCTCCGGTAGTTCCCAGACGACGCAGATGCGCCCAATAGACGGCATTTACGATGCACAGCAGATTCAGCAGGCCTGCGATGCTCGTATAAATCTGCCCGATTTCAGCGGGTCTGCTATAGACAGCGTAGTTGCCTGATTGTGCTAAAATACCAATAGCAATGACGGCAGGTGAATTCAAAAGCTGCGCAAAATACCAGGGCTTTGCCCCGACAGGGTCAATTACGCCGATTGAGCCGATATACAAACCGGCACAGAAGGTTAATACTATAGTGATAAAGATAATAATTGCGTGTGTTTTTTCTTTAATGACAAAATGTCCCCCGCCGGGTATGAACCAGGCTGATAATCCCACAAACAAAAGATAAAAAAACTGACTTTCTTTCGAGCGCTGAGCCATAATATCTGATTAAGTTGACAAGCAGATGGGTTAATGGGTTTAACTCATATACTCATTAACTCATTTACATTTTAACTTTTTTCAACCACCTCTTATTTATCAATTGTCTGGAAATTTGTCCGTTTTAAGATATTAGCAGGATTCAGGTGTACAAGCGCAAGACTTTGAGAACGGTTGATCTCCTCCCCGTAAAGCTGCGCTGCCTTGTCCCTTTCAAAATCTTCCTTCCACTTACGTTTAATGCTGAGACTTTTTACACAATAATAGGACTGATACGGTTTAAACTCAATCGGCAAATCCGGCTTGATACTGTTGGCATCGGCAGGTATCAGGGAATAGAGTTGCTCGGCCATCAGCCGGCTTGCCTGTAAATCGGCAGCCAGATATGCTGCTCTTGGGTTACCCTGATATTGCATAGTCATAGCATCCATCATCTTCTCGGATATTTTGGGCAAGCCTTGTCTGGTTTCCAGCTTGAAAGGCTCGTTGACATCTTTAGTAGCATAAAGTTCATTGAATTTTTTTATGGTGCTTTCCCAGTCCGAAGCCGTCGCCTGTTCAAGAAACTCCTCCGCCTTGGTCTTTGTGCTTTCCATAGCTGCGAGTTTTTTCACATCTTCCGCAACTTTTTCTTTTATGGAAAAGATTTTTTTGTCAGCCTCAGCCTGATTAGGCTCAAATACAATTGAGGCAGTACTGTATTTTAAATCCAACTCCTGCGGTTCGCTGGCCTTATCTGCCTCGACAACACGAACAATGGCTATTATCTGCTCATCAAAATCCTGGCTGCGTCCCGACATATCCTGCAGGGGGCCTATATTCTGATACATCCTTGGTATTTGTAGATTATACATATCCAGATTGCTTGTACCAAGCTGCTCCACAGCAAAAGCCACATCCATCAGCGGCACATACATCCCGCCGGAACCTGTCACATCGAGCATGGATAAATATTCATCTTTTTGCATATCGAGAACGCTGAGCAATCCTGTCTTGCCCGAATATAACTTAATGTTATGCTGTTTGCCCAGTTCTTCAGCGACAGTATCATAATCGCCCGCTATTTCCGCCAGCTTCTCGATGCTGAACTTGGCCAGTTCCGTCTCATTATAATCCTTGGCGGCGGCTTCGGTTAGTGTTATCGCATCCTGAAGGATGCTTTGTGCCTTGGAGAAGATTTTTAACGTCAGAAGATGCTTCGATATTAGCTGTGAAACTGAGGAATATGGAGTCGCCTTCGGTGTTAAAGGTGAGTTCGGGTCGTTCGGGTCACTTGGTACCTGCGAGGTGAAATCAGATTTATGCTTGTTGTAGAATTCCTCCATTTCATCCTGGCTTGGCGGTTTGATTATCTGTGAAACGTCTTTTAACTTGAGCGCTATATATTCCAGCCGTACCCTGTCCGGCAGCTTATAACCGAGACCATAAGGATTGTCCGTTGCCACCTGACCCTCTAAATAACTTTTGTACTTGTTGAAATTTGACAGCAGCACCTGCTCATTCGGTTCAGGCTGTGACTTGGCAAAAATAGATGAGTCGAACCTCACAAAATCAATATTCATCCCCTGCTCTGATTCCACTATATGCTTCATCTGCGATAAAGTAGTATCCTGGCAGGTACAGACTATATGGGAATAATACAGCACGCCAAGCAATTTAGCGAATGTCGCCAGTATTTGAGGCTCAGACACTCCCTCTGAGCGTACCATAGAGTTCATAAATTGTGAATAGGTGACACCGTTATACATACCAGGTATTACCTTGCCCAGCAATTCACCGGCGGCTTCGTTTGAAACTCCAATCCCTGCCGCCTCAGCTTCCTTGCTTAAACAAAGCCAGTATATAGTACTTGGCATCGTCCGGTTGTATATTTCGCTGATTTGGTTTTCGCTTATTCTGTACAAATTTTTGGTAATTATCTGCGATAATGTGTTGATTACCTCCGCTGAGCCTTTTTGCTCCGAAAACAACAACTCACTTAACAGTATAGCATGCAGGTCTTGGACCCTCGGCATGGAGTACTGAAGCATTTTGAAGATATTTTCAGTCCCCAGGTTTTTAAGGATTTCCATTTCCCGTTCAGCCTGACGATAATCGGCGTTCGTGATTTTTTGGCCATTCCCCATCGTGGCGAATGTTGCCTTAAGTCCGCTGCCTTTGGGCTGAAGCAGATAAGTCAATGATGAGCCGCCTATGAAAGCTATCATCAGTATGATGACCACTATAGCCATCAATTTTGCATTATTTTTGCGAAACCATTTTACCAGACCCATATCATTCTCCAAAAAATTCTGAAATAGAGGACAGGAGCTACGGCATAAGAAAAAATAAACTATAAACCATATATCCTATACCCTGAATCCCGTATTTTAGAAATTTTTACAGCCTTTGCAAGAAAAATAGCACGATATCACAAAACCTTAATTTACAATTGCCGGTTTTCGACTTACAATTTTCAGAAAACAAATATGAATAAGCAAAGAAGATATGACAAGTCGGCTCAAGCCTTTAAGGATGCCCTGAGCGTAATTACCGGCGGGGTTAATTCGCCGGTCAGAGCATTTGGCGGCCTGGACGTTGGCCCGCTTTTTATCGAACGTGCAAAAGGCTCGAAAATATACGACATTGACGGCAATGAATACATAGATTACGTCTGCTCGTGGGGGCCTCTCATTCTGGGGCACGCCCACCCGCAGGTGCTTGCCGCCATCGCTGCCGCAGCAGCCAGAGGGACTTCTTTCGGCGCCCCGACAACTGCCGAGACTGCTCTGGCTCAAAAAATAATCGACGCCTTCGATTCAATTGAAAAAGTCCGCCTTGTCAGCAGCGGCACCGAAGCCGTTATGACCGCTATCAGGCTGGCTCGCGGCTATACAGGCAGGGACATTATTGTCAAAATGGCCGGCTGCTACCACGGACACAGCGATTCGCTACTCGTTGCCGCCGGCTCAGGCGT
>CAZYWY010000069.1:4310-7872 GCA_964651605.1 uncultured Pirellulales bacterium
GCCTCGAGCGCCGGCGTCCCTCAAGCTATAGCACAACTTACGGCGGTTGTGCCATACAACGACATAGACGCAATTAAAGCAGTATTCGCAGAATATAAAGGTAAAATCGCTGCGGTTCTGCTCGAGCCGGTTGCAGCAAATATGGGCGTGGTTTTGCCGGCTGAAGATTATCTCGCTACCATCCGCAGACTTTGCGATTCGGAAGGGACACTTTTAATATTCGATGAGGTTATTACAGGCTTTAGACTGGCTCGAGGCGGGGCGCAGCAGCTTTTCGGAATCAATGCAGATATAACCTGCCTTGGCAAAATTATCGGGGGCGGCCTGCCTCTGGCGGCTATCGGCGGCAGAGCTGACATTATGGCTATGCTTGCACCGGCTGGGCCCGTCTATCAGGCAGGAACGCTCAGCGGAAATCCACTGGCCACAGCCGCCGCCAACACAACTCTCGATATTTTGCAGAAGGAAAATCCCTGGCCGGCTCTGGAAGAAACTTCGGCAGCTTTGCAGGTTGGCCTGTTAGATGCCGCCAAAGAAGCCGGGATACCCGTAACAATCAACCGGAGCGGCTCGCTCCTGAGTTGTTTTTTCACCCCCGCTTCTGTCTTTCGACAGAAAGACGCAGGGGTCCTCAATTTTGATGACGTTCGCTCGACCGACATAAAACGCTGGAAAAAGTTCTTCCTCGAAATGCTTCAGCAGGGAATTTATCTTGCCCCAAGTGCGTATGAAGCGCTCTTTGTTTCATCCGCCCACAGCCGGGCTGATATTGAAAAGACCATCGAGGCTGCGAGAATCAGCTTTAAAAAGTTGTAAGCCGTCGTGCTTACAATAATGAGTTTATGCAAAATCGGCGTTTGGGACTTCCCTGACTGACGGCGGGACGCTGAAATAATCCTTGGCCTCAAAGCCAAACGCCCCGGCAATCACGCTGCTGGGAAATGTCTGGCATTTGTTGCGGTAGTCACGGACATTGCCATTAAAGAACCGCCTGGCTGCCTGGATGCGGTCTTCGGTGTTGACCAGCTCCTTCTGAAGTGCAAGAAAATTCTTGTCGGCCTTTAGCTGCGGATAATTTTCCACAACCGCCAGAAGCCTCTGCAACGCAGTAACTAATTGAACCTCCGTAACCGCCTGCTCGCTCGGAGTGCCGTTATTTGCAATACACTGCGTCCGCAGTTTGGTAATCTGCTCAAAGACCTCTCTTTCGTGAGCGGCATAGCCCTTGACCGTAGCGACCAGATTCGGAATAAGGTCATATCTGCGTTTCAACTCAGCGTCGATATTGCCCCAGGCATCGCTGATATGATTCCGCAAAGCAACAAGAGCGTTGTATGTCAATACAACATAAATAATCGGCACTATGAAGACAAGTGCAACAATGATTAAAATCGGTGCAGTTTCGGGCATAATATTTACCTCCGGGGAAAAAGATATTCCGGCATAAGTGAGCGAATGGTTACAAGCCTTTCGAGGTTCGGCTCGACATCCTCCGGCTTCAAACATCGGTCAAAAGAAATCGACAGAGCGTTGTTCTCAACCTCTATACTCAGGCTGTCATTGGCAAGAAGATATTCCATCATCCGGGCGTTGCAGAAGTCATAAGCAAATTTTTTGTCTTTCGAGCGGACGCAGAATTTTTTGGAGAATTCATAAGACTCAAAATCAACATCATCATAGCCCAGTGCCTGGCCGATTTTCGAGAATATTCCCTCGCGAGCGATGAACAGTTCCGGGAATAATACCGGCAGTTGCAGTATAAAAAACGAGAAATAATGATGGTGAGTCTGCCGGTGTCCCTTTGAATTGGTGGAATGCGTCTCGTAGTGATAGTCGAATGCGAGGATGTCACTGTCTTTGTATTTGCCTGAGATGACGTTGAATGCGTAACGGTCATCACCTGCGCATAGTTTATTTAAGAAGCGATACCGTCTGGCGATATCCGCGTCTCTGGATTGGTCGAAGTTCAGGCCCAGCCGGCCGGCCAGTGCCGCCATATCCTCGCGGCGTTTCTTGGCGGCGATTGCGCCGAATATCGACCCGACAATACCGATTAAAATAAAAATCGGAAAAATGAACCAAAAAATCTCAGGACTCGGCCCCGGCATTTTTATACCTCAATTTTACATTGCTACAATTACCGCTACCGGGCAGATTATAATTCATCGACCGGCAGTCAACAATATGAATCACTAAAAAGGCCGGCAAAAACTTAATGACGGCAGATGGGTATCGCCGGGCAGTTGTAGATAAAATCGCAGCCGGTGTTACTCCACGTGGATAACGTTTGTTTTGCGGTCGGCATCGAGGCTTACTACTTTGATGATATCGTAAAGAGTCCGGCTGTTGCGAATCTTTTTAAAAACGAATTCGGGGTCGGTCTTGTCGGTGGTTATCAGCACTACTTTGCCTATACCAAGCAGACAATCCAGCAGGTTTCTGCGCAGCTTCAGGTCGGTAATCCTGAACATATCTATATTATCGACTTTGCGGTCCAGAAGCCCTCTGCTCCATTCAATCCGCACGGCAGTAACCTCATAGTAAATCAATTTGAGATTGACGGCCCTGACCATAAAAACCAGCAAAACCACCGCCGAAACACCCAGCCCCAAAAGAAACCTGCATCGGCCTATATAAGCAATTTGACCTGCGGAAAAATCCGAACCTAACCAGTGATTTATGTGATTTTCGAGCGGGAATTTGATGAGCAGGCCGGCTAAAAACAGTAAAATCAACGCCTTTATACCGTCGCCGAGCATACCCCAAAGGCTGGGTCTGCACGCAAAAAGAACCCCATCATCCGCCTGGTCAGCAGCGTTTTCAGGTGGTTCAGCCTCATTTTCTGCCTGCATGGCCTTGGCTTTGGCGGTATTTAAGAATTCGCCGCAGAACCGGCATTTGACCGCCTGCGCCTGGATAGTTTCAGCACAGAAAGGACACGGCTTTGTCTTAAAATCGAAATAGACCATCAATTATATATCGGAAAGTTCCAACGAATTTGCTGAACGGCAAACAACTAATTTTGCGAAATTTATTTTTTTATCTTTTGAATAACCGCTTTTTTCATACTGAGAACGGGGGTGCATAAAGTCAAGCCATTGAAGGCACTTTTTTTGTATTTTTTGGGAAAATATTGAAAAAATATTGTTCTTCATTACTCATCCCTCATCCATCGGTAAATTAGGGAAGTTTATTGACTTTTAATAGACGGACGGATAAAATATCCTAAAGCGGTAAAAAGGTCGTTTTTTTAAATAAGGCTTTGAAGGAGATTCAGGTATGTGGGGAAAAATCATTTTCTGCAAATGGATTTTGTTTGTCTTGATATTGATGATTTGTAACAGCGCTTTGGCGGGCAAAACCATCTATGTCGATGATGATGCGACAGGCGCTAATAACGGCTCAAGCTGGCAAAACGCATACATCTATCTGCAGGATGCACTGGCTGATGCGACTTCCGCAGAAAAGCCGGTCGAGATTCATGTAGCACAAGGCACTTATAAACCCGACCGGGGAGGAAATCAAATACCCGGGCCTGCTGGTCGCTATATGGCTGTATTTC
>CAZYWY010000070.1:0-7870 GCA_964651605.1 uncultured Pirellulales bacterium
AGGACAAAAATTGTTCACTGTTTTAATGACAATAATTTGGACGCAAGTCATGTTAGTACAAAATTGGGTACTAAAATTCCCCATTATCATTTTCAGGATGATTGGGGACAAGGAAATATGGCTTCAGCTTCTCAAGCAAATGCATATTATGATGCCAGATTTGAATCACCTTCTGTTTGTCCACGCGATGGTAATCCAACAAATGTTGACAATTGCTTTGCTTATGCTTGTCGTTGTTCATTCGGAGGTACTTATAATTATGCTTTTGATACTTACTATTTAGCATTATTTTATGTCTTGGCAGATGAAGCAGAAGAGCAGCAAAGCACCCCAGAAGCTGGTGACATACTTATATACCCGTATCACGCTACTTTTATCTATGATGTTGAATATGGTTATCCAAAAGAGAAATTGTGGAAATATGGTGCCAGCGCTCTTTATTTTATAGATAGTTATTGTTGGGATACGCCAATGGCAGTTGGGCAACTTTGTGAGGGTATACCGATTTATCAGCAACCTTGGTCTTGGTCTTGGTATGGTGCAGGATGGAATGGATATGTATGGACACCGCAAAGTCCATAATAATTAGATGCTTTCGACTTTACTGGCGTAGAACTCCCGCGAAATTAGATTCTTCTTATTTTATATGCTTGTTCGGAGTTCTTTTCGTGTCTTTTTGCACATATTCAAAGAAAACAAAACAATAAGTATTTACATTATGAAAGATATATAAAAAAAGAAGGATAGTATTCTTTTAAAATCACATATATTATAATGAAAGTAATTTGGGTCCTTAAATAAAGGATTATTTTAAATTTTATTGTTAAGGAAGAGGGAGGTACTTTATGGATTTCAATCAGCTATCAAAAAAGCACATTTCATATTTTGCAGCGATGATTTTCGCAGTTCTATTTTTGGCTTTGATTGTTTTGTTTGTTTCTAAGAATAGAACAAACGAGAGTTCCTATGTAAGTAAAATAAGTGACACAAACGAATCTAAATCACTCAAAGAAGCTCCGGAGTCAACTTTCCCCGTGAAGGGTAATGATTTGGAGGGGGTCAATGATAAATACTTAACACAATTGCAGAATGAAGATATTCAGCTTGCCTCCAAACAGGCAGATGCATTAGCAAAAGTGCCGGTTATTAAATGGCAAAATGAATTGGTTGCCAATATCAGGAACGAAGATATCAACCAAACAATAAAAAACATACCGAATTTTGATGATACTATTATGGCCTTGTCTAGTCTTGGTAACGTTATGGCTCCACTTTCATTCTATACTCAATATGTTACCCGTCTGGCGCGTGTAAGGAAATTGTATGCTATTGCTCAGAAAAATCCTGACCTTATTATTCCCGGTTTAAAGAAGATACATCAAGATTCATTGACAGAATGGCCTGAGGCAGCCAAGAAATGGGATGAAGAATATAAAAAAGGTAAAAGGAAAATCTCAGAGCCGGATGCATACCAGAAATGTATGGATTACTGTCTTGCGGCTACGTATTTGTTGGCAGAGTTTGGAGATTATGATTCATTGCCACTTCTGTCGCAGCAATATAATATTCATCATATCTGGCCTCCACCGAATTTATTACCTGCTCCAGTTCAACCTGCCATAACATTTTATGCAATGCACCGATTGGCAAGCACTTATCCACGTGACATATTATCAGCGGAGGCTATAAAAACTCTCGATGAATACCTTAAAGCAGCCAAAGAATTAGTGCCACCTCCGAAACTGCTCGAGGTAACGGTCTGGGACTCGTATTATGTGGAATCCGACCCACGTGTGGAAATCCTCGGGGTTAAAGACGAAATTCTCAGAAGTCAAAAGACTATGATGATGCCCCTCTACCCAGAGAACTTCATGATGAAAGATATTGCCGAAATACAAAATGAAAACGGTGATATAGATCAAATTAAATTAGTTAAAGTATTATCTAAGCTTGATAACTCAGCAAGATCAGAATTTGTCAAGAAGGTACTACAAAATGTACCAATGGAGGATCCAGGCGGTTTGCAATCTAAACAATTAGACGAGCTTTTTAATAAGCTTGATGCCTTTGTCCGGATTGTATATCCAGCACAGGGAAATTCATCTAAATAATCTCAACAAAACAGTGCAGCAAACCATATTTGTTCTATCCGGTTACGAAAGTCGCAGTAATTTTGCAGCAGCACTTATTCCACTTCCATTACTACGCGGAAGCCAAAGTAGGAGCTTTTGTAATCCGGCGTCAGCGAAGAACGATAAGCAGAGCGGCAGCTTCTTGCCGTGTTTATCCAGCCGCCGCCGCGAATTACGCGTCCCTCGCCGTCGGGCGGGCCGTTCGGGTCCACAGTCGGAGATGACTGATAATACTGGCCATCGTACCAGTCGCTGCACCATTCTGCGACATTGCCGTACATATCATACAATATAAACATGTTCGACTTCTTCTGGCCGACAGGATGCGTCGATTTGAGACTGTTTTTGTCATACCAGCAGTAATCGCCGAGATGGGAATAATTGGCATCATCTCCATAAAAAAACGCCGTTTGCGTGCCTGCGCGCGAGGCATATTCCCATTCTGCCTCCGTAGGCAACCGGAAAGTACCGCCGCATTTTTCGCTCATCAGATTGCAGAACGCAACAGCATCTATCCAGTTGACATCATCGACGGGTTGTTTTACTCCGCTGAACATGCTCGGATTTGTCCCTGTCAGCGCCATATACTGCTCCTGGGTCACCTCATATTTGCCCATATAGAAAGAGCGGCTGATTTTCACTTTATGAACCGGGCCTTCATTGAATTGTCTGTCTTTTTCGGTTTCCGGCGAGCCCATATAAAATTCGCCATCCGGTATCAAAACAAATTCCATCTTGACATCGTTGCCCAGGTCGATTGTTTTATAGAACGGCGACGATTTGGACGAGGTTGTTTTACCTTTGTCCTTACCGGCGGGATTTTGAATCTTAAACGTCGTTTCGGTTTTCTTCTGACAGCCGGCAAGTACACCTGCTAAACCTACGATAATAACCGACAAGCAACATAGCACTGGAACTTTTCGTTTCACGAATTTTACGGGGCGCATTTTGCAATCTCCCTTCTTTGTTCACTTATTAACGTTCAAACCAAACAAAACAAAAAACAAATCCTCGTCTTTGACCATATATATATTGTTACGAATAAAAAGACGGATGGTTTTATCATTTTATTACAACTTATTTTACCGATACTAATAAATCGCCGTATTATACCTCCAAATCCCTGCCATCGGCAGCCTGCTATATGCTGCCGTACGGGCAGGCGCCATCCTGTGCCGAACAAACCCCATCCGCACACCCTTCACAAGTCTGATTGGTTGTGCTGCAGTGGCCGACCGCAAAGCCGGATATCAGCTTCTGCATATCTTTGCTGCCGCATTTTGGACAGTTGTGATTCGCTCTGCCGGCGGTTTTTTCGAGGAACTCCGAGACAAGCCCACAGCTATTGCATTTGTATTCAAATATCGGCACTATGAAACTCCGGAAAATATTATCTTTTTTATATATTATACCTGCCGACAGGAGCAATATCCCGCTAAAATCGCCTTATGCCCGTTAAATATTTTAAATGGTCAGTCAAATATACCTTTATTTTACAGCTTGTACCTTAAATAAGCCACTGTTACAATACCATACTGCCGGATATGGAATTGTCAGGTTTGATAAAAGGAATTATAAGAATCAATGGAAACAATCAGATTACTACGTGATTATTTTCCGACAGCGGTTTTCACAGGCAAGTGCCTTGTTTTTATCAGCGAGGACTGGCGTGTCGAGCTGACCGAGCATAAGGAACGGGACTTCAGCAGCACAGAGAACCAGTCTTCGATAATACGCGTCAGAATATTCAAAAGAGCGCTGGATGGCGAGCTGCTCCCCGGCCATTATGAAGATTTCCAGCTCAACTCGCTGGGCGAACTGGCCGAACAGATTGAAAAGTACGTGCAGCTTGCGGTCGGCGTTAATATGAGGGAGAGAATTTAAGCCGGAGGTTTTTCAGCACCGGCAGCTTGCGATGGCGAAATTAACAGTCCAGCAGGATAGCGGCGGCACAACTTTCACGGTTAAGGTCATAGCCGGCAGCAGTTCGCCGAGCCGGATTTGCGGACTGCTTGACGGTATGCTCAAAGTCAAGATTTCCGCCGCTCCTGAAAAAGGCAAAGCCAACAAATGCCTGATTGAATTTCTTGCCGAGAAAATCGGCGTCAGGAAAAACACCATAAGCATCATCACCGGCCAGACTAATCCAGTCAAAACTATTAAAATATCGGGCTTCCCTGCTGAAGCCCTGCTGAAAAAGCTGGAGCTTGAATAAAAGAGGATTTTTTTGTCAACCGGTCAGCCAAAATAAGCGTCTATATTTGCAGATGAGGGAAGTGCCCATCCATCGTCCTTCATCCCTCGTTATTTAAGTTCTCTGATGCGGATATTGCGAATAGCTCCGGTGCTATTATATGCCGCAATGCCGAGCGGCTGGGACAGTTCCACCTCAGACCTGACATTGATTTGTTTGCCGGTTATACCGACATTCACAACCTCCTCGCCATCCACCCATGCCAGGATTTTGCCGGGAATAATCCGCACAACAACCTTGTACCAGCGGTTATTCTCGAAAGGAATCTCTCTGGTGGTTTCGTTTTCAGAGGCATCATAGCTGTCGATGCAGGATATGCCGCTGACATTGCCGCTCCAGCCGCTTAAAATCAGCGAGCAGCAGTTTGCATCAACCGGAAAAGTCAGGCCGCAGAAAAAATCACTACCCTCAAGGCGTTTGGCCTCAAGACTGATTTCATAATTCATCCTAGCAACGGGACCATCCCAGGTTACGCCGGTCAGAAAGCCTTTCCCTTTTTCGATAATCATATTGCCTTTGCTGACGTACACATCTCCGTGCCAGAAAAATTTCGTAACCGTCCAGTTACCGAGCTTTTTACCGTCAAACAGGCTATGTCCTGTCTGGACACTGCTGCACCCGGTCAGCATAAGACACGCTGCCGCCAGAATATTCAAAATTTTCATTTTTACTCCTGCAAGATAAAAACATTCAACAAAAGATATTCAGAACGATTATGTTATAGTATTATATTTATAATGAGAAAGATTGCTTTAATATTTTTATGTCTTTTACCGGTTTTACCGGCAGCAGCGGCCCGGCGGGAAGAGCCGCTTGCCAATGCGAACAAACCCGGTCTGTATGCAAAATCGCTCGAGCAGGTGCTGCGGCTGAAGGATAATGAAATTGACCTGGCAACCGCAGCTCTGATTGTCTCGGAGAACTGGAGTGATATGGTCTATGGCCGGAGGTATCTATTGGCCCTCGATGATATGGCGCTCGAGATTCGCCGCAGACTCGCTCAGAAAAAACTGCCTGCAAACTTTCAGGCCATTCCGGTCATAAATGAGTATTTGTTTGAGGAGCTCGGATATGAAGCGATTTCGGAAGCGACCGACCCGAACAGTCTGTTTTTGCACACAGTCATAGATAAAAAACGCGGCTACTGCCTGAGTCTGTCGGTTTTATATCTTTGCCTGACAGAAAGGCTCGGAATCCCCGTCTATGGAGTAGTCGTGCCGGGACATTTCTTTGTCAGATATGACGACAGCCGAACAAAATTCAACATCGAAATAACAGGCAATGGCGGGACCGCCTCGGACGCACAATATATAAAAAAATTCAACGTGCCGCAGCTCGGCAACGAGGGTATTTATATGAAGAACCTCAACAAAATCCAAACGCTGGGCTGCTTCTTTAATAACCTCGGCAACAGCTACATCGCAGTCGGCAACAACGACTCAGCCCTGCAGGCCCTTAAAAAAGCTGCGGAAATAAATCCGACACTGTCCGAGGCACGCGCAAATCTGGGCAACATTTATCTGAAAACAGGAGAGATTGGCCAAGCCTTAAACGAATATCTTGCTGCGCTGAAAATAAATCCCAACGATGCCAAAACTCACAACAATATCGGCAACGCATACTCTGAGCAGGAAAAGCTCACTTACGCCGTCTCCGAGTACCAGCAGGCGATAACCTTGGACCCCAACTTTGCTGACGCCTACAGAAATCTCGCAATAGTCTATGTCAAACAGGAACAATTTACTCTCGCTGTTACAAGATTAAGACAGGCGCTGATTCTGGCGCCGAAAGAAGCCGCCTGTTATAACCAGCTTGGCCAGGTGTACAGCCGGATGGGCGAGTATCAGCAGGCAATTGCTCAATTTAAAAAGGCCATTGAGCTTAAGACGGATTTCACCGAGGCATACCACAGCCTGGCGTCAGCTTATCACAACTGCAAACAAATTGACGATGAAATACAGACTTACCAAAAATTGCTCGCCTTTAAGCCCGATGAATACGCCGCTCTGGTAAATCTCGGCAACGCTTTTTTCGGGCAGGACAAATACACCCAGGCCATCGAGTTTTACCGCAAGGCGGCGAAGCTCAATCCCAAAGAGGCCTTGCTCTATTACAATCTCGGTGCCGCCCTGTCGAACAATAAAAATTATCAGCAGGCAGTAACCGAATACCTCAAAGCCATCTATATTGACCCTAAAATGGGCCAGGCACACTATGGACTTGCCTACGCATATTATAATTTGAAGAAATTTGATTTGGCCCTGAAGCACATAACAACCGCAAAGCAACTGGGCATTGAGGTCGAGCAGGACAAAATCGACGCCATTAAAAGCAATTTGTAACAGGCGGGGAAAAACCTATGTCCCCCGAAGGTGACATCATTGAACTTCTGCGAGCCGAATGCGCCGAAGCGCAGCGCAGGTCATACCGGGCATTGATAATTCAGCCCGGAGCTTTGGGAGACTGCCTGCTGACTTTGCCTTTAGTCAATTTTATGAAAGAAACCCTCAAACTGGGCAAGGTCGATATGCTCAGCCATACGGATTATACCGGCATTCTGCCGGGCAGGACGGCCTTGGACAGCGTCATTTCAATAGATTCGCTCAATATGCACCGCCTGTACGTCCAGCCGGCTCAATACAATCCCGCTGACAGGGACCCTTTAATAAATGCCTTTGCCGGTTACGCCTGGATTGTAAGCTTTCTCGGCGAGCCGGGCAGCAATTTTGAACAGAACCTGATTTTCACTGCTAATTGTCTTCATACAACAGAGATTGTAACCCTGCCGCTTAAACCTCCTAAGAAATATAGCGAACTTATCGCTGACTACTATATCCAGCAGTTTATCCAACAGGGCAGCCTCACTCTACAGGAGCAGACAGTTCAAACCCAAGACAGCTTAATCAAGGCAGCAAAAATAGATATTCACAAAGGCTCAGAGCTTCTCAAAGAAGCCGGCTTAGACATTCGCAGGGGTCTGTTCATCATCCATCCAGGCAGTGGCGGCAAAAGCAAATGTTGGCACCTCGATAACTTTCTGGCTGTCGCCCAAAAACTGCGTTCACAGGATTTTGAAGTGGCGTTCCTTTTAGGTCCAACCGAGCTTGAAAGATTCAGCAGAGTTGAAATCAAAAACATAAAAAACTGTGCAAAGTGCCTTACGGATTTTTCGCTTACAGAAGTCCTTAATATCCTAAGCTGTGTAGCCGGATATATTGGCAATGACAGCGGCATAACACATCTGGCGGCAATGCTCGGAATAAAAACGCTGGCAATTTTTGGCCCGACCAGTCCTGCTGTCTATCTGCCCATCGGGCCGAACGTTACCGTCATCCAGAACAAAACCTCTTCTTTTGCAAATCGGCCTTCAACCCGCTCCCAGCAAAAATTTTGGGATGCATTCTTAGAACGTGTATAGAAGGGGGCAGACTTAGCCCGCATTTCTCACAAGCGCATTGAAAAAGACTGCCCGCTCTGGTATAAC
>CAZYWY010000071.1:0-7795 GCA_964651605.1 uncultured Pirellulales bacterium
CAAATTCGTAACAAGCCGGAATTGTTGGAAAGAATTTGTCGTGGCGATGGAATTCCCGCATCTGAAGTTCGCTTTTCACAAAGATGGATTGAAGAACAAGAGAAAAATACACCTAATCCTGTTGCTGCGATTTTGTTCCGTCAACTTGCTGATTCATTAGAGAGAGAAAGAGCAAAAGGAAAGCGCAAGCGTATTTTCAATACTGATGAGGAACTTGATTTAAGTCCTGGCACTATAAAACGAGTCGTTAAGCAACTCGAAAACCTTTATCTTTTCGGTATCGATGAAGACCTTAACGGACGTATGTTTGAAGCATTTCTTGCAGCAGAAATGCGTGGTAAAAAATTGGGTCAATTTTTTACGCCGCGAAGCGTAGTAGATTTGATGGTTAAAATTGCACAATTACAAGCGGGTCGAGATAAAATAGAACGTGTTTTAGACGGTTCTTGCGGGACGGGTGGTTTTTTAATTGATGCTCTTACAGAAATGCGGGGGCAGATATGGAATAACAAATCTCTATCGAATAACGAAAGAGATGGTTTACTCAATGAAGTGTCTAATGAAGCGATTTTTGGTATAGATATTGGGCGAGACCCCAATATAGCACGAATAGCAAGATTGAATATGTATCTTCACGGAGATGGTGGAAGCCGTGTGTATGTAATGGATGCTCTTGAACCCATACCAAAACCCGCTCCAAATGATGACCCCGAAACACAAGCAGAAGTAGAAGAATTTCGGAATTCTTTAACTAAAGGGCTGACATTTGATGTTGTTCTTACAAATCCGCCTTTTTCCAAAACGTATAAATCTATTGTGCCAGAAGAAAAACAAATACTCGATACCTATCAACTTACAACTTACGATGGGAAATCCCGCCCCTCTCTTCGTGCATCGGTTATGTTTATTGAGCGATACTTAAATTTGCTTCGACCAAGTGGCAGATTGCTTATGGTTATAGATGATGAGGTTCTTAGTGGGACAAATTTCGTTACTGAAAGAAAATTTATCAGAGAACATTTTATTATACGTGCAATAATTAGTATTCACGGTGATGCTTTTCAACAAGTAGGTTCAAGAGCCAAAACATCTATTTTATACCTTATTAAACGCAACAGGGATATATCTGAAAACCAGCCGTCCTTTTTTGTCTGGGAAAGTAGGTATATAGGGCTTGATAATGTTCCTTCCAAGACGCGCCCAAGTGTATCTGAAAAAGCTAAAAAGCAAGCCGAAGACGAAATCAAAGAAATTGCCGAAGCGTATGATTTATTCCTTAAAGGAGAAAAGGGTAAATGGCTTATAGAAGCCGAACGAATAATTGATAGGATGGATGTTAAAAATCTTTGTCGATATTCCACAAAGAATCTCGAACATAAATGGCATACAGCCGGAGCAAATTATGAAATTCTCGGCAAACTTGTTGACCGAATAGAAGATATAGTCCCATTGATTCCAACCCAAACTTATACATTTCTAAAAGTGCAGTATAACGGCGAAGGGGCGATGAGGGGAGAAAAACCTTTAGGCCGCGAGATAACATATCCGTATGTATTAAAAGCAAAAGCAGGCGATATAATAATTAGTAAGTTTAATGCAGTTAATGGAGCGGTTTGTGTGCTTCCAGAAAGTTTAGAGGATTGCATTTTATCGCCTATGTTTTATGTTCTTCGGGTAAAGCCGGAAGTAAAGGTTGACCCATCATATTTATGGAGAGTCCTGTTTTCACCTGCCGTTCTCGCAGAATGGCTCTCGGATGCAACAGGAGTAGGAAGGCATCCTGTTGAATGGGAAACCCTCTTTGCGCAACCTATTCCTCTATTGTCATACCCACAACAAAAAGCAATTGGAGATTTATGTCGGAAAGTAATAGAACACGAATTGGAAATAAAACGTTGCAAAGAAATCGCAAAAGAAAATCTTACTGTTCTCGGATTAGATAATAAAGAAGCGAGAGAACGACTTGAACGGGCAAAGCCGCCGAAATAGAGTTATTAAAACCTCAAAGAAAAAATCAGACCGCCTCAAACCTCTTTCGCTTTATCCGTTAAAACCGGAAGAAGCATTAGCGGCCTTTATGAAAATAGACCCGAAGAAAATTAAGAGAAGTGCGAAAATGTGTCAAAAATGAGGTTTGGTTTGTCAAGTGCATAATTCCCTTATTTAATTTGCATAGGTAAGTAAATTGAGATTAGCGGAAAAGGAGGCAACAAACAGGTGGTTTTTAACAGCACAGTAACGCACAGTACCGGCTCAAGGGTGCTTTTAGTGGGTGACACAAGCAATCTGGCTGCCGAGACGAGCGTTATCACAGAAGGGCATTTTGAAAACTGCGACGATTTACTGGACGCTGCTGACAAAGCACAGACAAACAACTATGACACAATAGCTGTTATTATGCCCGAACATTCGGCTGATTTTACTTTATCGCTAAAATCACTGCGAAAGACAACAACAGCCAGGATTATTCTTTTAGCGCAAATGTATCAGGAGCCGACAGCCAGACGGTTTGTTGAATCTTATGGTCTTGAGGCTCCGCAGGCGGATGATTATATAATTTACCCTGATGGTTTTTCTGCGTTTTTTTCGCCCGCTCGCAATTTTCAGGCCGGCTCAGACAGTTATCAGCAGCGAATAAATGCTCTTGAAAAACTCGCAACCGAAGATGACCTGACAGGGCTGAAAAACAGAAGATATATCCTCGAATTTACAAGACAGATTATTGAGTTGGCAAAGAAAAACCACAACAGGGTAACGCTTCTTCTTTTCGATATAGACAACTTCAAGCGATATAACGACCTTTTCGGACATTGCGCCGGCGATGAGATTCTAAGGCAGGCTGCTGTTTTAATGAAGCATTGCTGCCGGGCCGGTGATGTGGTCGGCAGAATAGGCGGTGATGAATTCGCAGTAGTTTTTTGGGACCAGTCGCGTACGCATCAGACAAATTCGGCGGGAAGTAATGCCCAGGAAAGACGGCTGGCAAAGGCTGAACACCCGGCAGAGGCAATTTATATGGCACAGCGTCTGGTTGCTGATTTGAAAAAGACACAGCTATCTGCTTTGAGCGGATTAGGCCAGCAGGGCAAGGGTGTCCTTACGATAAGCGGCGGCCTGGCAAGTTTCCAGCGAGACGGCTCAACCGCAGAGGAGCTTTTTCAACAAGCTGATAAAGCGCTTCTCGATGCCAAGCGAAGCGGTAAAAACAGGATTTATCTTGTAGGTTCGCCAGGCACAGACCAGACTGTTATTGCACCGGCATCAGAACAGAACGCCGGATAAAAATGGCAAGAACATATTCTATTGCCCCAATGCACGGAAAGTGCCGGTCTGCTCAATAATTACAGAATAACCTTCAACAACGGAGGGGATTTGACTTCGCAGCTTTTGAGCCTCAACTGACGTAAAGACCATAATACAGGGTTTGTCTTTGTACAAGCCGATTCCAGTACCTTCGATGCCAGGTATTGCCAGCCACTGCTTTGTGTACTCTTCCTGCACCTGTTCAATAGGCCTTTTCGGCATAGAACCTCTTTTTTCATTACAGCAGATGCCACCGATGCAAAAGCCAACTGCAATAACACTCAGGATGGTTGTTATAATCCTTCGTCGCATTAAAATATCAACTAAAATTTGAGGGACATAGACTGTCGATTTAGTCTATGTCCCTATAAAATTTTCGATAACTATTGCAATCAACTCGATAAAAACGTCTCGTTACTTACCATCAATAGTAACATCATACGCACCAAATGCCTCAAGCACATCATCTATCGGATTGGCGATGGCGTATTTACCGGTCGAATCACCGGCAAAGAGCAAACCTACAGGATTGGCACTCGAATCATTTGTAACAAGCAAAGAGCCGGAATCGCCGGCCTTAATAACTGCACTTCTGCGATTGTACACCAATATCTGGCCGGTAAAATATGCCGTCCCACTTCCATAACCAACATTACCTGTCCAGTTAAGAGATGTTATCGTTCCTGTAGTCAGTGAAGTTGTCCTTCCATATTTTTTAACCGACATCTTCAAAGCAGCTGGTTTTATTGCTGAATTGGGTATTCCGTATCCACCTCCTGTACCTACCGGTGTACTATTGCCGAGAGTTTCTGTTGAACATAGTGCAATCGCCGCATCGACATAATTTGTACCAGAGAAATCAATTGGCATATAATCATAGAGATAGCCGATTTTGTTATTTGTCGCTGTGCTGCATCTTGTGTCGTAACGCCCAGGCTGCAAAACCCAGCTAAAATCCTCAGCATCGTTTTCAAGTGCATATACGTGATTATTGCTCAGGGCAAAAACTGCGCTTGTTGCTTGATTATTTATTATTATCGTTCCTTTAAGTCTGCAACCTATAGTTCCAGCGGAACATTCGCCCTCGTTGCCGGTTGAAATCCCGATTGGAACAGGCAGAGGAAATTTAGAAGTCGGGTCTATCTTGGTTTTGGGCGGTTGTTTGCCGGATTGTCCGGGATTTCTCTTTGGAGCCATAGCATAAAATTTACCGGCAGCTACAACCTGAACCGGAACTCCCTCGACTCTGCCTGGAATACCTGACACACGCGGTCCGGCTGTGAAAACCTGAAATGTTAACCGGCCGCTGTCATCTACTCCGATAGCCGTACCTTCAACATCCTTCATATTCATCAAACGGTTGGTATGTCTTGCCTGTACCTGCCTGACACGCTCGAAGGCCTGCTGGCTCCTGCCCTGGGCAAAGACTGCACCTGAAAACAGTACGAGCATTAAAACCACGATACTGAGAATCCGCAATGTGAATCTTCTCGACATAATTCTTTCCTTTCAATTTGAGCAGAAATGACATTTTCGCCGAAAACAATTATATTCTAAAACAGAATAATTAAATTATTATACCAAAAAACACCTTAAAAGTCAAAAACTTTATTCCGCCAAAAACATTTTAATTATTCTAAATAACCAACCTGCGCTGTATTTATAGGACTATAGGTGTATTATCATAAAATATAAACGCTAACTCCATCCCCTAAGCTTGAATATATCTGCATAAGGACTGTTAAAAAAATGTTAAAAAATCATCAATATTCAATACTTGACGCAGCCGGAAATATACAATAACATACTGCCATAAGAGAGTTTCAGGATTCGCCCGTGGCAGGAAGTACTTGAAATAATATCCAGTAGTGTGTAATGCGAAATACACATCAATAATAAGGAGTTAAAATGGAACAAATCAAGATTTTGCTGAATGAAAATGAGATTCCACGTCAATGGTATAATCTTGCAGCAGATTTGCCGACTCAACTGCTGCCCCCGCTCGGACCCGATGGGAAACCCATCTCTCCCGATATGCTGGCACCAGTGTTCCCGATGAATTTAATCGAGCAGGAGGTCAGCACCCAGCGATGGATAGATATACCTGAGGAAATCCTGGATATTCTCTATCGCTGGCGGCCAACACCGCTACGACGGGCAGTCTATCTGGAAAAGTACCTCGGTACGCCGGCTCGTATATACTTCAAAGACGAAAGTGTCAGTCCTCCCGGCAGCCACAAGCCCAACACAGCAGTTGCCCAGGCCTGGTATAACAAGCAGGCCGGCATCAAAAAACTAACCACTGAAACCGGCGCAGGCCAGTGGGGCAGCGCCCTCGCATTTGCCTGCAAACTAATCGGACTCGAATGCAAGGTCTTTATGGTCAGAATAAGTTTTGACCAGAAGCCTTTCAGGAAAATGATGATGGGTGTCTGGGGTGCCAACTGCGTCGCAAGCCCCAGCAACGAGACAAACGCAGGCAGAAAAGTGCTTGAGCAGATGCCTGATACGCCTGGCAGCCTCGGTATTGCCATCAGCGAAGCCATCGAACAGGCAGTAACCGACACAACCGGCCAGACCCGTTATGCTCTCGGTAGTGTGCTTAACCACGTATTACTGCATCAGACGATAATTGGTCTGGAGGCTAAAAAGCAGCTTAAAAAAGTTGGCGAAAAACAGCCTGATATAGTTATAGGTTGTGCCGGCGGCGGCAGCAATTTCGCAGGCCTGTCGTTCCCGTTCGTTGCTGATAAAATCAACGGAGCGAACATTCAAATCATCCCGGTTGAGCCGACTGCTTGTCCGACGATGACACGCGGGCCTTTCGCTTATGATTTTGGCGATACGGCCTGTATGACACCGCTGCTGGCTATGCACACGCTGGGACATGCCTTTGTGCCTCCGCCCATACATGCAGGCGGTCTCAGATATCACGGTATGGCGCCTTTAGTTTGCCAGGCTATTGTGGAAGGTCTGCTTAAGCCCAGGGCATATCATCAGTTACAATCCTATGAAGCTGCACTAACCTGGGCAAGAACAGAAGGATTTATCCCTGCCCCGGAAACAAGCCAGGCAATTGCAGCGGTTATAGATGAAGCCCAAAAAGCCAAGAACGAAGGCAAAGAAAAGGTCATACTATTCAACTACAGCGGACATGGCCTGATGGACCTTTCGGGATATGATGCGTATTTGGCCGGCAAACTCACCGATTATGAGTTGCCCGAAGAAGAAATGAACAAATATCTGAAAGACCTGGAGAAATTGCCAAAAGCACAGGCCAGAAAAACGGGCAAGTGGTAGTTTTTTCCAATATTAGAGTTGTCTATCCAAGAGAAATTTTTGTATAAGAAGTCAGAAAAACTATTTGACAGTTCAACAAACACAGGATTATACTTTCGTACTCAGGATATAAAATTGGGTGTGTTGCCCGATGTTGGAGAGCTTCCTGAAGTAGTCTATTGTTGAAAGGAGATTATTATGAGAGTAAGAGTTTTGGCAGCAGTTGTGGTTTTGGCTTGTTTGGCATCGAGTGCCTTCGCATTCATAGGTCCCTCGACCGCAGGCCTAAGTCAGGGGCAGTGGAGTGCAGGTGCTAACTATGACTACTCAAGTCAGGACCTGGACAAAGAAACAATTAAATATACATACATTGAAAATTATTACGAACCAGATGGTACGCCAGACGGGGATCCCTACACCGAATCAGGTTCGTATAAACTTGAAGTCAGGAATTTCAACCTCAGCCGTTACTATGGTAAACTCGGCTATGGTATTACGGACCAGTTGGAAGTTTATGGCCAGTTAGGCATTGCAGATCTTAAGGCTGAGGCAAGGGAATGCTACGATGGCGATGAAGACGAATGGTATGGCAGTAACTTTGACAACGCTTTAGCCTGGGGTCTAGGCACAAAATACACATTCTACAAACAGGACAAAATTGACTGGGGTGTCGGCCTTCAACTCAATATGTATAGTACCAGTGTGGATTACAAAGGTTCCTATGCAGATGAAGATGAATATGGGGCTTATGAAGGTAGCTGGAAGGAAACAACGGATATTGACACACTCGGCTTAATTCTCACAGTAGGTCCTACAGTAGATATGGACGGCTGGAAACTTTATGGTGGTGTATTAGTCTCTTATCTGTCCGCTGATTATGACTATAAATATACAGATAATTGGTTATATGAAGACGATTATTATGGCAACGCGACATGCAAGGACAGCGGAAGTTACGACCAGACCAGCTTTGGCGGTTATGTCGGTGCACAGTGCAAAATCTACGAGAACTGGGACTTAGCGGTAGAATTCCAGGCCACCAATGACGGCTGGGGCGCAGGAGTAGGCGTAGAAGTACCCTTCTAACAATAACTGTATTTTAATGCCGATTCAGGGGGCTGCAAGGTTGTTGCTGCCCCTTTCTTGTTTCTGTATCTGATATCTTATGTGATTAATAATTGCGCTGAGCATACTTTGTTCGACAAACGGATTT
>CAZYWY010000072.1:0-7776 GCA_964651605.1 uncultured Pirellulales bacterium
CTGTGCGGACTGTCTTTGCTGTGCAATTTGTCCTTCTGAGCCGAATGCGATATAAGTTTCGTTCAGTTTGCTGCTCAATGCTGCAATCTCTTTATCCTGCGGTGCTTCGATGTGGACAATCTGGCTGTTCTGGTCGATATTTAGGAAAGTGCCGTCGGCTAAAACAGCCCCGTCTTTCCAGTTGCCGTTGATGCCTTCGCCTTCGCTGCCGCAGTGAATGGTATTGACGATTATTCCTTTGGCAATCGCTTCTTTGCAGGCTTTTTTATAATCGACAGAACCCTGCGTGAAAGGCTCGTTGCCTGCGATGAATATCACCTTCAACTCGTCGGGCGAACTGCTCCATTTGAGTGACTTTGTCGCATCCTGTATCACCTGGCCGCAATATTCCTGCCCGCCATTGGTCTTCAGGGCAAAAAGCTCCTCGGAGATTTTGTCGAGGTCTGTTGTGAACGGGACAATCTGCCGGATATATCCGTCTTTTTGACTAAGTCCGTCATTGCCGTATTCATACAGCGCCACCTGCACATCTGGTGCGATGCCGCCTCTTCGGGCAAATATGAACTCATTTACGATTGACCAGAGTTGTATTTTTGCCTGGCCGATAAGACCACTCATACTGCTGCTGGTATCCAGCAAAATCGCCATTTGAACAACAGGCTTGGCCTTTACCACGGCTGCAACAGGAGTAGTTTCAGTTACAGATGCTATCTCCGCAGCTCTGACAGCAGCAGGCAGTAACATCACCGCACAAAATACACCCAGATTCGTTAATAAATTTTTCCTGTTCATTTTCATTTCCTTTCGATTAGAAGTTTTTGTTTTGATTAAGGTTTGTTTTTAATCAGGACCGGCTCGCCATCCACCATTAAAAGCACATCTTCATCGAATGCGATGCTGCCCTGGCGGTTTTGGGCAGCCAGCTTTGATGCAAGCTCGAAAAATTCGGGCGAGCCATACTCGATAATCCGTTTTGGCTCGACCTGCGACTCTTTGTTCACGAGTCTGCTGTCAATCCAGCGATTATTTCTGTGGTAATAGGCCATATCGTTGATTTGCTGAACCGACGAAATCGAGACCCGCTCCATATCCTTATTCAGATACATATTGCCCATATTCAGGACGGTTTGCTGCTTTTGCTGAGCCATATTGAAGCTCTGATTTACTCCGCCAAAACCGGAACGCTCTCTCATCGCACGGCTTTCAAGAGTTGCCTTGGCATCATTTAACAGGGAATCCCTTCTTTCCAAATCTGTCCCTTCTCTGGCAAGAAAAGCTGTGTACTCTGTTAGTATGCCAAACTCGGTAGATAGTCGCACGATTTCATCAACAAGCTCCTTGACTTTCGGGTCATTACTGGTAACCGCCGAGTCAGCGCCCATCTGTCGAATGGCATCAATAAGCTCGGCGATTTTCCTGCTGGCCCACAGACGGGGGACAAATCCGTTCTTGATACTGGTCTTGTCGAATCCAAATTTGAATTTGAACGAGCGCTGCCGGCCAAAATAGTTGCCCCTAAGCACGAAAGTAATTGGCCTGTCACCGACATACTGGCCAAGCAGCAGAATCTGGTCACCCTGATAAAAATCGGGAAGTTTGTTCGGCAGAATGTCACGCGTTCTGCCTATGGCAGTTTCGCCGTCCGAATCCAGAACCTCAAGCTCCACATCAGACAGAACCGGGCCGGTCAGACTGTCGAACACCTTGCCGACTTTTACCTCGACATCTTCCTGGGGCAGGACAAATTCAGCCTTTGCCCGTGATTCTTCTGCGATTTTTTCCAGCAGCGGGGCATTGACCTCAACCCCGACACCGAACGTAAAAACCCGTCTTTTGTAAGGATTCGATTTGATTACAACGTTGCGAATAGCTACTTCGGAGGTCTGGCCGACAGTCGGCAGCCCGTCGGTAAGGAATAAAACAATCGGCAGCATACCCTCGGTTGGCTCCTGGCTCAGCGCCTCAACCAGCGCATCGTAAATATTCGTGCCGCCGGTAGCGGTGATGCCCTCGATGTATGCCTTTGCAGCCGACTCGGTTTCCTTTGTTTTAAGCACGGGCTTTTTCGAGAACCGCTCAACGGTATTGCTGTAAATGATGATGTTGAATGCTTCACCTTTTTTAAGGCCGGCAATTATCTGCAAAGTGGCCTCTTTTACCTGTGCGAGCTTTTCATTACGCATACTGCCGGAGCGGTCGATTACCAGCGTAACTTCTCTTTTTATCGCCTGCTGGTCGGAGTCAGGCACTTCGACAGGCAGTCCCGCCAGAAGCAGAAAGTACCCTCCGCCGACTTTCTTTTCCGGGTATGCAAACATCGAAGCGCTGACGCCTTTTTCCGCAAGCAGATACGACAATCTGAACGGACCGGGTGACGTAATGCCGTCCTCGCTGTAGGCAGTGACAACAATCGGCCCATAGTTCGGATTCATTGACGTCAAGTCCACTCCTCTGGCGCCGACCAGCTTGTGTGTCGGCGAATAGATAGTAGAAATCGGGCGCTTTGTACGGATTTGGACTTTGATTTTCCACGGGACTTTGTAATCGAGCGATTCTGTGCGGGGCAGAAAATAATCCACGCGGTTGCCGTCGGTCTCGAGCAGATGCTCATAAGTCAGCCTGACTTTTTGCCTGCCGTTCGCTTCAACAGGAAAAACGCTCGAGCGAATCAGGTTGTAACCGATGAATTCTGCCAGTGCCGGGTCGCGAATTTTCGCTACCAGGCTGTTATAAATCTGCTTGGCCTGGTCTTTGGGCAGCACCTGAGCCGATAACATTCCGCCCGGCCCATCGTAGGCAAAGCCGCGAACAACAGCGCCATCCGGCACAGGGAAAATCAGCTCCGCTTCTTGTCGGCGGTTGGATGTATTATGCAGCCGGACTTCGAGTGTTGTTGTGGCTGTACCTTCGAGAATATCCACAAGCACATCGACATCGGTTATTTCGACCTGGCCGGTTCTGCTGGGTGCAAAGGCTACCCTTCGACTTTGTGGCATAAGAACATTTTCAGCCAAAGGCGAAACGCTGATATGGCTGAGCTGCGCTTGTGCCGGCTGAATAAAACCGACAACGACGAGCGACAAATACAAGATGAATGTGTTTTTGAGCTTTGCCATTTTTTTGTCTCCTTGTTTTTATTACGTTTTAGTTTTTCTCTAAATATTAAGACGAACGAGAAGCTAACAAGTTCTGTAAATAGTATGTAAAAAAGAAAACTCATCTCCAATCAGGTTACGGTTGGTATTTTCTCACTAAGAAAATTATACGACAAACCTGGTCGGGAACGCAGTAAAATGGATGTAAAATCGTAGCGGCGGTTTTTTACAAACTATTTACAAACCCTCGGCTGTGATTTAGGCTATAATATAAAGAGAAGTTAAATTAAAAATCAAAATGTAAAGTGTAAAATTGTTGGATTCCCGCTTGTGCGGGAATGACAATATTTTGTTGTGTGTTATGGAACTAAAGGCAAATATATTAGTGGTGGAAGATGAGCAGAACATCTGCTCGGCTCTTGTGGATTTTCTGGAGTTTCACGGCTTTTCGGCTACCGTGGCGGTGGATGGTCTTGCGGCGGACAGGCTGGTCAGCGAGCGGAATTTCGATTTGATTCTGCTGGATTTAATGCTGCCCAAAATCAGCGGCGAACAACTCTGTATGAAATGGCGACAGACAGGCGTACTAACTCCTATCCTGATGATCACCGCCAAGGGGCTTGAGAAAGAAAAAATCGCCGGTCTGAATCTCGGCGCAGATGATTATATCACCAAGCCATTTTCTCTCGAAGAGTTGCTTGCCCGGATTAACGCCGTGCTTCGCCGCACCGACCCGGCACGAGCGGTGGGCAGCAGTTTCCGGTTTGCGGATATGGATGTCGATATCGCTGCTTTGAAGGTCAGGCGCGGCAAGGAAGAAATAGAAATCAGCAAGCGCGAGGCAGCGATTATACAATATTTCGCTGCCAATCCGAATCGCGTCATTAGCCGGGAAGAGCTTTATAAAGAGGTCTGGGATGAGACTTTGACCGAATTGGGTACGAGAACGATGGATATGCACATCGCCAAGCTGCGCAGCAAAATCGAACGCAATTGTGCCGAGCCGGCGATTATAAAAACCGTCCGTGGCGTAGGATATAAATACGAAAATACGATGTGATAATATGTATAAGCGACTTGCTATATTATCGTTAATAATTTTTGCGGGTTTGTGCGGCCTGAGCTGGCTGGGATACCGGGCGATTGAGGTCTGGTCGCAGGGACTTGAAGGTATGCGCATCAGCGAATTTTCGGAGGTCGCCGAGCAAATCAGGGCGGATGTTACTCGCAAACTCGATGAATTTCTCGAACAGGAGGAAAAACGCCCCTATACCGACTACCAGTATTACTATGTGCCGGATAATACGGCAAATTCGCAGAGGCAATCCCAGGGAAATAATCTAAGGCAGGTAGCAGTGGCTATCTCGCCGCTGGCCGGCCAGTTCAGTAACGGATTTGCTTATTACAATTTTCAAATCAATCCTGACCAAAGCATTACGACGCCGAATGTCGATATTGAGGGCATTGATAAATCATCTCAAATGGAAGATGTAGATTATAAAAAAGCATTGACGAATGAAATCAACGTAAAAGAGAATTTACTGCCGAGATTGAATGAAGCCGATTCTCAATTACTCAAGGATATTAAGCAGGAAGTAGCCAATCTGCCTGCTTCTGCTGCCGATGAGAAGGAAGCTGGTATTTCCAATCCAACAAGTAAATCCAAAGCCGCGCTCGGGCAGAACTACTCCAATCAGCAGCAGAGTTTTAACATCGAGAGCTTAAACAAACAGCAGCGTGCAGAAATCCAGGTCGAACAGCGTTCGCGGGAGTTTGTAGCCAACAATTCTTATGGCAATCTTATTTATGTTCAGTCAGGGCAACAGACAGACCAGCCCATCGGCCAGACGGGAGCACAACAGCAGCCATCTTTGCCGCAGCAGGCATCTTTGCCGCAGCAGGCAAAAAAGCCCGATTTGGTAGAGGTCATAACCGAGCCTTTTAAATCCGTCGTGGTTAAAGGTAACGGGTCTGAGGATTCCATTTTTGGGGGGCAGGTTTTCAGGCTTCGGCGGGTACTCATCGAAAATCAGCAGTATTATCAGGGTTTTCAGCTTAATGAGGAAAAGCTGCTCGAAGAGGTGAAAAAATCAACACAGCGATTTCTGCGCGAGGGTATGAACTTTGCCATAGGCAGCCAGCAGAATATAAAACCGGCGTTCACGGCTGTGCTTGATTTTGGTTTCGGGCATTTGCTGCTGAACCTTATAGAGACCAATCCTGCCTCGGTAAATTCCCAGGTAAGCCATCTGCAAGTTTGGTATTTCAGTATTCTCTCGGTTGTGTTCCTCGTGGTAACTGCGGCTATGGTCAGCCTGTGGCTGTCAGCAGTTGCCCAAAACAATTTAGCCCGGAAGAAGGATGATTTCGTGTCGGCGGTTTCGCACGAATTGAGAACACCGCTGACTTCTATACGGATGCACTCGGAAATGCTCGAGAAAGGATGGGTCAAGTCGCAGGATAAACTCGGCGAATATTACTCAAAAATGCGGGCTGAAAGCGAGCGGCTCAGCAGGCTAATCGAAAATGTGCTGGACTTTTCGCGTATTCAGAGAGGCCGAAAAAAGTACACATTCAAGGTCGGTGATATCAATAAAAGCGTGGCTGATGTTGTGGCAATGATGTTCCCCTATGCGGAGCAAAGAGGTTTTGTAATCAAGACAGAGCTTAGCTGCTGCGGGCAGGTGACTTATGACAGTGATGCTGTAACGCAGATTGTTGTGAATCTGCTGGACAACGCCGTAAAGTATGCGGGCAACGCACAGGATAAGACTATCACGGTCAGGACGAAAAGCGAGAGGAATTTCATACTAATCGAGGTTGAAGACCACGGTCCGGGCGTTCCGCACAGGCAGCAGCAGAAGGTTTTCGAGCCGTTCTACCGCATTGCAGCAGAGGCCACACGGGAGACTCAGGGAAGCGGGCTGGGGCTTGCGCTGGTCAAGAAGTTCGCACAGGCACACAACGGCTTTGTGGAAATCATCAACGCCAGGCCGAGCGGGACTATTTTCAGAGTTGCTTTAGAGGCAGACAAGAATCAATTATAAGAATAGTTGCTATGCAGAGTCTGACGGAATTACAAAAGCGATTGTGCAACAGATTGCAGCGGGGACTGCCGATTTGCGAAAGGCCTTTTGCCTGTATAGCAGGCGATTTGGGGACAGATGAAAAAACTGTACTGGAACAGATAGCTCAACTGAAGCAGGCCGGTGTTATCAGGCGGCTCAGCGCTGTAATAAATCATCGCTCTTTGGGCAAGGCAAGCACCCTGGTTGCTGCGACTATTCCTCCAGATTTACTGGACGATGTTGTCGAGGCGGTTAATGCCCTGGAAGGGGTTTCCCACAACTACCTGCGAGGGACTTTAGCACGGCCAGGGATGAAGGAAGAGGGAAGAGGGACGAGGGACGATTCGTCCATCATCCATCATCCATCGTCCATCGACGAGGGGATTCAATACGGAGGCATGGTCCCTAATTTATGGTTCACTTTACAGGGGGCGGACCGGCAGGACATCGAGCGCACACTGGCCGGTCTTGCCGGGCGATTCGGCGTGGAATTTCATAATCTGCCTGCGGAGCGAATGTTCAAGCTCGACGTTTTTTTTGATTTGGAGGAAAGAGAGCGTGACGCTCTGCAGATTGACAAATTACCATATAATTTTGAACGAGCGGTCGAGTTGGATGCAAATGATAAAATAATTCTCTTGCGGCTTCAGGACGAGTTGGAACTGACAACTGAGCCTTTTGCGTTGTTTTGTACGGATGGTTTGGGACACCAGCAGGTGCTGCGGATTATAAATGAACTGATTGGCAAAGGTGTCATCAGGCGGCTCTCGGCTGTTTTGAATCATCGCAGGCTTGGTTTTATTGTTAATGTTCTTTTTGTCTGCCAGGTGCCGCCTCATAAAGTTATCCGGGCAGGTGAAAGGCTGGCCGGCTTCAGGATGGTCAGTCATTGTTATGAAAGAAAGACTTTTCCGGCAAGGCCGGGCAAGGGTTGTCCGGGCTGGCCTTATAATTTGTTTGCTATGTTCCACAGCCGGAGTATGGAGGAGATTCAGGCGGTTATAAATGGATTTGTCGAGGCAGAAACGCCAGAATCATATATACTCCTGCCGAGTGTCACTGAGCTAAAAAAACAGCCTGTCAGACAGAAGTGCGAGTAGATTTTCAGCTTGAGCTTGACGAATAAAAAAGACTTCTGAGCAATTTCACTCAGAAGCCTTTCTTGTAATTACGGGTTGTTGAAGACGGCTTTTATAATATCGGAGGCAGACATTCGCTGAGCCATCTGTTGATAAGGAGATTAAGGTCATTGATGTCAATTACGCTGTCTTCGTTTAAATCTTCGCAGAACGGGCAGCTCGGTGAAATATTTTTCGGGGTGAAGTAATAATCTTCGGTTTCACCATACAGATACCCAGCCTGCGGGCCTGAGCCGCCATTGCCGGTTTCACCTGGATATATGCCACCCTTCCAAGGCTCATCTGAAAGTGTGATTCTCATCCAGATTGGGCCGGGGGTGCTTGTCGGGTGCCAGGGCAGGAATGCCGGTGTTGTGATAGTGTTAATGCCAGTGTGTAATTTTCCCTTATAGAGATATTGATTTTGTACCGCCCATTCCGAGACAAATCCGTTCGAGCAGATAAGAATATTCGGGTCTGTTGCGGAATCGTCAT
>CAZYWY010000073.1:0-6486 GCA_964651605.1 uncultured Pirellulales bacterium
TTCGCCTTTTTGGCCATAGAGCTTGGCAACCTCGGCATCACGTTTCTGCTGCTCGAGCATATACAATTTTGCCTTGAGCATCGCCATCGCCTGCGCACGGTTTTTATGCTGGCTCCGGTCGTTCTGACACTGGACAACGATGCTGGTCGGTGCGTGTGTTATTCGCACCGCAGAGCTTGTCTTATTTACGTGCTGTCCGCCTGCTCCGCTGGCACGGAAGACATCAATCCTAATGTCCTCCGGCTCGATTTTGATATCAATATCGTCGTCAAATTCCGGCACGCAGTCAACCGCAGCGAAGCTCGTATGCCTGCGTTTATTCGCATCGAACGGGCTTATCCGAACCAGACGATGCACACCCGCCTCGCAGGATAATTTGCCGAATGCGAAAGGCCCGCTGACACGCAGCATAATCGAGCGGATGCCCGCCTCCTCGCCGGGCGTGATATCAAGCTGCTCGAACTGATATTTATTGTTCTCGAAATACCTGCTGTACATTCTGAGCAGCATATTGGCCCAGTCGCAGCTTTCCGTGCCGCCTGCGCCGGCGTGAATGCTGAAAAAGCAGTTCTTCATATCGTCAGGGCCGGACAGCAATCCCGCCAGTTCGATTTGAACGCATCTGCCCTGAAGCACTTCAATATGGCTCTCCAATTGTACTAATTCATCTTTATCCGACTCAGCCACCGCCAATTCAAAAAGCTCCTGCAGGTCCTTAATCTCCTGCTGCAATTCTTCCATAGGCTCAACCATCGCTTTCAAAGCGCTTAATTGCGAGACTACCGATTTGGCAGAGTCCTGATTATCCCAAAAGCCCGGCAAAGACAATCGGGCCTGAAGCTCCTGCATCTGGGACTTCTTGCCGGGCAAGTCAAAGGCAGTCCCGGATTTTTTCAAGCCGGGCCGAAAGGTCAGCAATCGCAGATTTTAATTCCGATGTTTCCATAATTTTGATTGTAAATTTATAATTGTAAATTTACAATTGAAAACTTATAAGTTAGTGTTTCAAATTTACAATTGAATAAAGACAAGGAGATGAAATTATGGCACTGGAAATATATTATGAAAAAGATGCACCGCTCGATGTCCTGAAAGGTAAAAAAGTCGCAACTATCGGTTACGGCAGTCAGGGACACGCCCACAGCCTGAACCTGCGGGACAGCGGCATAGAGGTGGCAGTAGCAGAGCTGAAAGACACCGACAACTTCAAGCTGGCAACCACACACGGCTTTAAGCCGGGCGATATTAAGACAGCCGTGAACGGCGCCGCTCTTATAATCATAACTCTGCCTGACCAAATGCAGGCAAAAGTTTACGCCGACCAGATTGCCCCCAACCTCAAGGCGGGCCAAACGCTCGGCTTCTGCCACGGGTTCAACATTCATTTCAAATACATCGTGCCTCCTAAGGATATCAACGTCGTTATGATTGCACCGAAAGGGCCGGGACATCTTGTCCGCAGCGAATTTGAAAAAGGCGGCGGCGTACCCTGCTTGGTGGCCATCCAGCAGGATGCAACAGGCACAGCCAAACAAATCGCCCTGGCCTGGGGCAACGGCATCGGCGGCGCCCGTGCAGGCATAATCAAAACTACTTACAAGGAAGAAACCGAAACCGACCTGTTCGGCGAGCAGTGCGTCCTGTGCGGCGGAGTAACCTCGCTAATTAAGGCCGGCTTCGAGACGCTCGTCGCAGCAGGCTATCAGCCTGAAATCGCATATTTCGAGTGCATGCACGAGATGAAGCTCATCGTTGATTTGCTCTACCAGGGCGGAATGAGCTATATGAGGTATAGCATATCCGATACCGCTGAGTACGGCGACCTTACCCGCGGGTCGAGAATTATTACCGAGCAGACCAGAGCTGAAATGAAAAAAATCCTCGGCGAAATCACCTCCGGCGTTTTCGCAAAGGAATGGGTCGCAGAATACCAAGGCGGGATGAAAAAATTCAACAGCCTGTACGCAAAAGACCACGACTGCCAGCTCGAGCAGGTAGGCCGGAAATTACGCAAAATGATGAAATGGATTAACGTAAAAGAGGTCTAATTGTCATTCGCAAAATTGATAATTCAGTTCAATATCAGGTTGAGCGCCTGTTTTATAGCCGGATATAGCCAATCGAGAAACAGGGTGGTGTATTTTTTGCAAATTCTTTGAAAATAGCATTGACTTCAAAGTTCAAAATTGTTAATATGGAGAAAATAAAGAGTATTAAGCCGATAATGTTGTAAAATCTCGTTGGTTTTATGTGATTTTTCCGGTCTTGGCATATTCGGTTTATTTTACTCAAAATTAAAGGGAGAAAAAACCCGTGAAAAAAGTATTATATGCAGTAATTTTTAGTGTTTTCATAAGTGTACCCACATTGGCTGATTTTACCGGACACGGAGCAGGCTACGATGGCGGAACCGCCATGTACAAAAGATTAAACGGTTATTATGCCGGCGCAGGCGGTGAATTCACTATATATGATACCGCAAGCACGAACCTTCTTCTGACAAATAGCGCTTATGATTCAACAACAAGTGGAAAAGGCGGTCATCCAGAGTCGTTCCAGACTTTTTGTTTGGAAGCGAACGAATATGCTGCCAATCCTATGAATATCTGGGTCAGTGAAGCCTTCGTAGATGGCAGCGCCGGCTCACATGCCTGGGGCGGCGGCACTAATGCCAATAATGCCGGTGATGACCTGGATTCTGAAACAGCCTGGCTTTATACACAATTCGCAACGGGAAATCTAACCGGTTATGCTTATGATAATTTTAATCCTTCCAACGGCCTTACCAGGCGGCAATCCGCCAAGGCTTTACAGTGGCTTATCTGGACTACTGAAGGCGAGAGCAACTATTACGTCAATGCCATAGCGCCAAATACCGCCCAGCAGTCGTTGATAGCTTCCTGGGAGAGTCTGTATGCCGATGCAGTACAAGGCGGCTGGTCAGGCATCGGAAATGTGCGAGTTTTACAGGATTATACCTACGGATGTGGATGTTGTTATGGTTATGCACAGGATTTCCTGTATCTTGTCCCGGTACCGGTGCCGGGGGCTGTGCTGCTCGGTTTGCTCGGTATGGCAGTAGCCGGTATGAAACTGCGAAAATTCGCATAATGCCGGCAATAAAAACCGCCCGCTGGCGGGCTGCTCGGTTTTATGGTAAAATTCGTCAATGGACTTGACGATTGTTATACCCGCATTCAATGAAAGCAAAAAAATAGCACGCGATATTATTGCAGCCGCAAATTTTCTCCAGACCAACACCCTTGCCGGGGAAATAATTGTTGTCGATGACGGCAGCAGCGACGACACATCCGAAAAAGCAAAACAAACTGTTGTGCCGCCCGGCATAAATCTCAATGTTATTCGTTATAACGAGCATCACGGCAAGGGCTACGCCGTCCGCAGGGGCATAGAACAATCGAGCGGAAAGTATGTAATGTTCGCAGACAGCGGAAGCTGCGTGCCTTATGAGAACGCCTTAAAAGGGCTGGAACTACTGAAGACAGACCTCTGTGACATAGCGCACGGCTCAAGAAAAATGTCAGGTCGCCATATTGTACAGGCTCAGGGCCTTCTACGCCGAATTTACTCAGGATTGTTTCGCCGGTTCATAATTTGGTTTATGAAAATCCCTGCCGAGTTGACGGATACGCAGTGCGGTTTCAAAATCTACAAAGGTGACATCGCACGGGATTTTTATGGCCGGTGTATAACGGACGGTTTTTCCTTCGATGTGGAAATCATTCTTCGTGCGCAGCTACAGGGCTGCAGAATAAAAGAGTTTCCTGTGGACTGGACCTGTGACATTGACAGCCGATTGTCACCTGCCCGCAGCGCAGGAAAAATCATCTCCGAGCTGCTGATTATCCGCTCAGCCGTCAGGAGACAGGGAACAGGGAAATCCAAAACTTAGAACTGCATATCTAAAAGCAGATTGCCGAACTGCTTAATCCGGTCTTTCAGTGGTTTGTCTGCGGACTCGAACATAATCAGAGCGGCTGTTTCTTCATAAGCCAAACAGTATTTCTCTATTTCTTCCGGCGTCATTATCATAAAAGCGGTCGAAAGGGCGTCGGCGGTTGCGGCATCCTGTGCAAACGACCAGGCCGAGGAACGGTTCAGTGCGGGTCTGCCGGTGCGCGGGTCTATAATGTGCCGGCCACGCTCCTCGATGCCGGAGCTTGAGATTGCCCTGTTTTTCAGATTCAGCCTGGCTAATATTTCACTGCGATTGCCCGGTGTGCTGAGCGTCAAAGGCCAGCCGTCAGTCCCCGCCGGTGCATCCAGAGCCAGCACAGTGCTGCCGCCGCCAGATATAAGCGCTGTCGGCATCTCATAGTCACGCAGGAACTTCGCCATCCGGTCAACCGTGTAACCTTTGCCGATGCCTCCGAGGTCGATTTGAACGTGACTTTTTAAAAGTTCTATAGTAATCTCCTGTTCGTTCAGTTTTAGAAGATTCGAGCCGACTGTGCTGCAGGCGTCAGCCAATTCCTGCTCGCCGGGCGTCCGGCTGCTGCCGTCCTTGTTGTGCCAGCATTTCATCAACGGCCCCACAGTGACATCGAACGCACCTTTTGTCTTATTGTAAAGCTCAATGCTTTTTTTGAGGCACTCGAAAGTATCGAGCCATAAAATCATCTGCTTGTTTGCCGGCAGATTGTTAATCCGGCTGACCTCGCTGTTTTCGATAAACCTGCTTAGCTCCGCCTCGAGCCGGTCCACTTCGGCAAAGGCTTCACAGGCGACCTGACGGGCATATTTTTCATCATCGTGTACAACAAGAATCTTAAAAGTAGTGGCCATCGCCTCGTGCGAAAACCGCCTGGTCCCGGCAATCAGTGTATTGTCGTCGTTCATTTTATCCGGTTGTGACTGGGTCATTTTTTAATCGCTTTACTGGTTGAATCCTGCCAAATCTGTCCCTGCCCGGCGGCGTCCCACAGGTCTTTTCTGACGTAGCCGCACAATTCGATTTTGGGCCTTAACCAAACGTAATAAGGATTCTCAAATATAGATAAATAAAGCTGCCGCTGCTCGAACGGGAGCGCAGGGTCATAGATTCTCTTTATCAGTTCCGGCTCGACCTGCGGCGATGCGATAATCAGCGGCGCAAGAGCCTGGTTCTGAACTACATTATCGCTGTACCCGACATTCGGGAACGCACGCAAATACCAGGGCAGCGGCCAGTAATCGTGTTCAGGAAAAATCACATCAATATACATCCGCTCCCCGCGTGAATCCGCCGCCGCATAATAATTAACCTTTTGGACAGCGGTATAAATTTCCGTTGTCGGAGCAGCATAAACATAAGGATTTCTGCTGTCGGCATAATAGATATAGTTACTCCGGTATGCCTCCCAGGCCAGATGTAAAAACGCACAAGCCAGCAGAAACAGGATAATTACACGGGGCAGCTTTCTTTGAGCAAGTTTCAGCAGCACGACAGCCCCTAATCCGGCCAGAAGGAGCATACCATTCAAAAAACTCAGCAGACACCAGGGGGTTTTATAGGGGATTATGCAATATGCTGCGGTAATAAACAGCGTGTATAATCCCAGAAATCTCAAAAAGGAAATATCCGCCAACGAAGGCAGTCCTCTGCCCGTCATTGCAGCAACGAAGCCGACAACAGCCAGAAAAACAATAATCGCCTCGGTCCATATCGGCCCGGTACCAAATTTGTAAAAAAGGAGTATATGCAGGTAATAATGCCACGGATGGTTATGGATGCTGCTGTTGCCGGCGCGGTCGAAATATGTCGAATAAGTCCTGACGGAATCGACTATACCGGTGAGATTTTTACCGAATGACGAGAAAAACAAAGCCGACACAAATACAAACGCCGCAAGGCCGGCCAGAATATGAGCAGGTTTAATTTTTTTGTCGGTCTTTGCAGCAGCATTGCGGCGCTGCCACAGCCACAACAGAAAAAGCGACAACAACATTGACGCCGCTGCGATAACACACGTTTCTTTGGTTGCGTGCATAAGGCCTGCGGACGCACCAGCCAGAACAGCCCAGGTGACAGAGCCGCTGCGATAGTATCTGTAACAAGCTGCGATAACTGCGAATGTGAAAAATACAAGGAGACTTTCCTGTATGTAATACCGGCTGTAAAAAATCATCGCCGGCGAGATTGCGGTCAGCAAAGCAGAGCAGATTGCAGCACCTCTGCCAAGCCCGTCACAGATTAAAAAAACCGACAGCACCAGCAATACGCCAAAAAAGACAGGGACAATCCGCAATGTAACTTCATCGACCTGTACCAGCGTCTTTTGTGACAGCAGATACGCAGGGACAAGCGTAAAGTAGTTTAATGTCGGGCCGTGGTACTCGTTAGAATCATAAATATAGTTGCCCTTTTCGAGCAAATCACCGAATTTGCTTGCGTGGACCGCCTCATCGCCGTGCATAGGCCGTTCGCTAAGCCGAGGCAGCCGGAAAAGCAGGGCGCAAATACAAATGAACAAAACTGCAAAAACA
>CAZYWY010000073.1:6496-7725 GCA_964651605.1 uncultured Pirellulales bacterium
AAGGAGAAACTTATGACACTATCGCTAATAAACATAACGTCTCTAAATCAGTGATATATCAAGTCAGAAAAATTCGTTGCGGTGAAGATAAAGAATACAAAAAAAAGTACACAAAACTGCAAAAACAAAAAAACACAGAGACAAAAAGCTGCTTTGCGCCTTCGTCTCTGTGTATTTCTGAACCGTTTTGTCGATTTTGGCCATTTTTATTTTGCAGGCAGACCGTACACTTCGACCTCGATATAATGATTTTCCGGGTCCGTTGTATTGCCGTTGCTATAGAGGCGAACGTACCGGCCTTTGACGCCTTTGGCGTCGATGAGTTTGCCCCGGTAGGTCTCGATGTAATTCATATCCTTGCCGACCCCGTGCCCGGTAGAGTTGTCATTGTCATTGTTAAAGAGCGTTGTCATATTCTTGGTCATATTGGGGTCGTCGGCAACCTGCACAATCACATCTTTATATACACGCTCCTGCTGATGGTAATGCCATACAACAACAGCGTAAATAGTATATTCACCCTGAAGGTCGATTGTAACCCACTGCTCGTCAAAAGCCAGCGGCACGAAGTAACCATCTTCGCCCGATTTTTCTCCATCAGTAATGAAACTGAGTTTGCCTATCAGCGGCCAGGAATCGCTGCTGGTTACGGGTTTGCCGAGGGCAACATTTTTAGTCCCTTTAGGTGCTAAAAACGGCGGACGATCTCCGGTACTGGGCTTTTCAAGATTATCTATAGTTATATTCGGTTTTGTACCCAAGAGAAACTTTTTGGGCAGATTGATATCAATAGGTACCAGCTCGGCAGGCACATCTGCCTGTGTTGCTGCAGGGGCATTTGCTTCTGCAGCAGGTATCTGGGCGGCAGGAGGTGTTTGGATTGGCGGTGTTGCGGTGTTCCCATCGTTGGACTCCGGTGAAGATTTCGCACAGGATGATATAAACAACAAAGAACCTGCAAGTAACAGACAAACAGCAACAGTCATAACCTTAACAAACTTTTGTTTTACCATTTTTCTAACTCCCAAATTCAATTAACAATCTGCTAAAATATAAACCTTTAATTATAATATCCGGCTTAGACTGCCCTGTCAAATAACAAAAAGGACGTTTATAGCCATTCACGCAACAACTGCAAACTCACTCTGCTTAAGCTCAAAGCAGGCAGTAACTTATACTGATTGTGAATATTTAATGCGCTGAGCATATAAACTCAGCTCATGTTCTTA
>CAZYWY010000074.1:0-7705 GCA_964651605.1 uncultured Pirellulales bacterium
TTCCCATTTTACATACGGATTTACCTTACCTTCGTCCGCATAAGAGAAATTAAGGGGAAAGAATAAAATAATGCTAACAAAACTGAACATAACAAGTTTCCGGTCGTCAACTGATATATGTCTTGAAAATAAGTTCATTTGCGTCAGTTACCCAACAGATTAAGAAACTGTCTTATTCTCTCCGTAACTGCCTGGGGTTGTGGATGTCTTGGAATTGGAGTAAAAGAGCTAAGCTGCTGAATTTTTTCCGGCAGCTCATTCTCATCATAAGCAACCAGTATATGACCCATCTGCTCAAACTTTTTTGCAATGTCAATCTGGTGATTATTAACATGCTCGTGGTATCGCTTCTCTCGCGGCATCACCAGCAGAGGCTTGCTATGTTCCAGCGCTGCGACAATACTTCCCACGCCGGCGTGACTTACAACATACGATGCTTCCATAATTACCCTGTTGAAACTTTCCTTGTCCAGCGATTCCACATACTCCATATTCTCCGGTTTAAAACCCGACGTGCCTATTTGTGCGAACACTTTTTCCTTTATCAGGCCCGTTTTTACCGCCATATCCATAGCCCTGACCAGCCGGTCAAACGGAAATATAGTCCCCACTGTCAGAAAAATCATATAACTGTCCCGATGTATTCCACGCCCTTATATTTACGGACTAATTCCGGCCATTGAACAAGGAAAATGTCCGCAATATGCCTGACCAATCTGCCGGAAAGAGAAATCCTCTCTATGTTGGTAATGCTGTCAATCCAGATAATTCTGGCTCCAAACATCTTTGCAAGAAAGCAAATTATACAGCCTGCTGCTGCTCCTGTGCTTATTACAACATTTGGTTTTTCTTCGAGAGCAATTTTGATACATCTAAAAAAAACTTTCAGCACTCGGAGGGGATTCTGCCTGTTGCACTCTCCGACAACATAAACTTTCCCGAATATCTGCAGGTCTTTCTCAACCAGAGGTATTGTAGTAACAAAAAAAGTATTACGTCCCTTCCAGCAGTCTGAAAATTCAAGAAGCTCTGTCAAATGTCCGCCGCCCGACGCCGCAAGACATATTTTCAAGTTTTTCTTTATCTTCATTGGAGTATAATAGTCGCCGATGATACTAAACGGGTATGCCGAGCTTTTTATGTCCCCAGGCTTTCAATCTATGTATCTGTTCTTTTCGAACAAACTCAACTACTTCCTCAGGAACGTCCTTCTTTTTGCCGGTTAAATATCCGCTTAAGAAACCTGCCAAACGGCTGGGACTTGCCAGCAGGACGGGTTTCTCCCAAAAGAGACGACGAAGTGACTTCGCAAGAGCAAAGAGAGGATGGTTACCAATGGCATATTCGGCTTTCCCCTCGCGGTATTTTGCCGTCAGGATATTCGTGCCGTTTCCCGTGCCGACAGGCCGGTGGTGAACTGCCTGATATGCAGGAAAATGCCTTGTCTGCCAGCCTTTCATCCTTGCCATAATACCGGCAAGAGTGTCACTACTGCCATACTTAAGAATGACATATCCGCTGATGGCCTTAAAACATTCGCTGCGAAACACCTGCAGCCCCCCCGGCGTGCTGATTTCGTCCGGGTCTCTGACAGGGGCCTGAAGCCGTCCCTTTGCATTATCAACATAGAATCCGCTTGCGATTCCAAGTTTGGGATTTCTGTCAAATTCAGTAAGGATATTCTCATAATATGTCGGGGCCAGTGAGAGGTCGGCATCCAACGTGGCTATAAAATCGTAATCTTGATTTTTGACTTTTTCGTAACCCAGCAGAAACACTATAATTCTGCGGGCATAATAGCTTTCTTCTTCTAATTGCTGCACTCTGTCATACACTATAAAATCGTGCTTAGCCTCGTAGCATTTTATTATTTCAGCGGTCTTATCCGTCGAACTGTCATCCAGAATCAGCCATTTCTGAGGACGAATAGTCTGGGCGATAACTGATTTGAGCGTCTCTTCGATAAATTTTTCTTCGTTATGAGCCGGCGTTATCAACACATAATTTGTTTTCATATACGCTATTTCTCTTCAACAATGCAGCAATAACCGGATGGAAGCAAGACTCCTTTGCAGTTTGAAACCGGATGTTTTTCTCTTTGAAGGCTGAAATAAATACTGAAGCCCCCTCGCAGCAACGCGTATTGTCTCACGCAGCAAAATAATCCCGGCATAACTGAATTCGCCGATTCTGCCGTGATGTTTTCTCCAGTATTGCAAATCCGCTTTTTGCATCTCAACGTAAAATTTAACCGGTGCATTTGCAGAGCTGGCTGCCCCCAGGTGTACAGCCTGAGCTTCGGGATAAAAAACTATGTCCCATCCGGCATTATGAAACCGCCTGCACCAGTCAATATCTTCACCGTAGATAAAAAATTCTTCGTCAAGCAGCCCAACCTTATCCAGTGCCTCTCGCCGAACTGTCCAGAAACATCCGCTAAGCACATCAATGCTTCTTACGCTGTTGTGGTCCCAATAGTCCATAATACAATGTGAGAAGAACGCCGATTTCGGAAATATATGGTTAAGCCCTACTGCCTGACAGAAATTATTCCAAATCGAGGGGAAATGCCGACAGGAATGCTGAATTGTCCCGTCGGAGTTAAGAATCTTAGGGCCTGCCATTCCGATAGCGGGATGGCCATCCATAAATGCCGCCAGTCTGCCGATGCAACCATCTAGGAGCGTGACATCAGAATTTATCAGGCATATATAACGTCCCGTGCCTGCTCGTATGCCTATATTATTTGCACGAGCAAAGCCGAGGTTTTGGGAATTTTCGATAGTTTTGACCTGCGGAAAATTTTTCCTGACCATTTCCACCGAACCATCGGTCGAGGCATTATCGACAACTATGACCTCGTAAGTCAAATCAGCCGTTTGTTTATAAATTGACCTGAGGCAATCTTCAAGCAGCTGTTTCGTGTTCCAGTTCACGATTATTATTGATACGTCCAAAAAAAGCCTCCCGCAGATTTTGTAATAGTTTCCTCAAAGCACAGCAGCATATACAAAAGTTTAATCATTACGATTGACAAGATTTCCACACCTTTACATACGCTGCAAAATTAGAAGTGATGCTAACTCATAACTTTCTTATCTTCTCTTTTGCGACTGGTAACAATCATTCCGCAGGCTATCGGTCTGATACGACCTACGTAATCTACCTTTTCTATATGAAAACCTCTCTTTTCCAGGACATTTCTCAAGGAATGCAGTGTATAGAATCTTAAATGAGGAAATTCGGGGTCAAAATGTTTTTCAAAGCAGAACAGAGAGATAAGCACACTTTTTAATCGGTTGTGCATTGGAGTGCTTAAAACAAAAACACCTCCTGTTTTTAACACTCTGTTTATCTCGTTAACAAAAACATCTGTAAAATGTAAATGCTCGATAATGTCACCTGCCCAGACTATATCGAAAAAATTGTTTTCAAAAGGAATATTCTTTTCACAATCGGCACATACGAAACTGCCCTGAGGATATTTACTGCGTGCCTCTGTAATTAATTCTTCCATTATATCTATGCCATAAGCCTTATTGCCGGTCTGGACAATCTTGTGACACATATCCCCGCTCTGACAACCAATGTCTAAAATTTTGAGATTTTTATTGTCTTTGATAAAATCAAGAAAATAAAGGTATCTCTTTCTTTGTATTTCTCCAGGAGTCATAATAAATCCATCTTTACTTTAATAACTTGCATTTATCCGCTCGTGACAGGCTCAAAATAATCTCGTTTAGTCAACGCGTGTTGGGCTGACTATAATAATTGAAAAATCAAGCATATTGATGTCTTAATCTCTGTATATCTGCTAATTCCCCGGTTGTAACTGCTCCTGGTTGTTTTATCTTAACATCACTAAGCAGACTTGCTATTGCCAATGACATATACCACCACATATTTATCTGCCCGAAATACGTTACCCCCCAAAAAGCCACGCAATGACCTGACATCATCGTGAATAAACACCATGCTAAGAACTTATACTTACGCTCTTTATATTGCAGGGAAAGATAAAGAAAATATTTCAATGCCTTGTATAGCATTATCAAAAATAAAACAAGGGTTATAAAACCGCCAAATACACCTTCGGCAGCATATTGATTGGTAATGTCTCTTAATCCGCTGCCCCAGTGCGAAGTATCCCGGCAACCTAATAACGCCCATTCATTAAAATGGTTGATTGTCTGGTTAATTAGATTAAAGCGGTGCACGCCTGTGGAACCCGGCACGACCGTCGCTTGGGCAATAAGAGACCAAACAGGTTCTGTCATAATAACTTGAAGAGCTATTATCAAGCCTGCAAGAGCCCAAACGGCAAAACGCGTATGCCGTCGCCATCTGTATCCACAGAGAATGATTATCACCATCAATAACGTTAAATATGGTGTGCTTGATGCTGTTGCCGCAACTATGAAAATACTCGCCGCTGCCGCAGACCAGTAAAGATATTTACGATTTTCTGTGCGGGCCAATCCGACAAATAGCGGAAGGATTGTCGCCCAGAATAAACCCAGCATAATAGAATGCGGGAAAGATGCCTGACATCTAAAACGACCTGCTCTGACGACCGTGCCGACTCTTCCCATAATGATAAAAGGATTTCTTCCTGTAAGCCATTCCAGCCCGACCAAAACCGCCAAAACCAAACAACAACCGGCTAAAAATTTCGTTATTATCTTTATATCTGACCAGGAATTTATATTTAATCGAAAAAGCCAGTACAGACCCATAACATCAAATAGAACGCCACACTTGTAAATCAATGCTCGCATATCAGACCACTGAAATACATATATTATAGCTCCACAAATTGCCCATGCTATTACAAGACTGTCAAAACGCTTCCATTTAAATCGCAACGGCTCTGAATGCAGGATGATTCGCAAAAAACCAACGACAACAAGTATCCGCAGCGGCGTGAAATCCAAAGTAAAAATCAGCACTCGCTGGTCGGCAGGAACAAAACAAGCCGCTAAAATAAACGGCAGCAGAAAATACTTCTTTGAAACAGTCAGAAGCAGCACTGCCAAAATGAAAGTCGCGAATATAGTTGGTGTATATATCATATAATGTCACTTAAACCGGAGTTATTCTGTAATACGATTATTGTTCCCTCAACTGATTTTCCCGTATTTACCCGCAATGCCATCCAGCATGCCCTTTAAGGCACACGAAAACAGTCTAATCCTGTTTTTCTCAAATAATATTATTTTAATCATATCCTTGGACACAACTTTAATAACACTAAAACAATCTCCGTATCTGTGTGATTTGAAGTACTCTTTTACAATATAAATGGTGTTTCTCGATATGTAGTATCTGGCGGCAGAATCATAATTATTCCAGTACGGATTTTTCCAGAGAAATTTTGTTGTTTTTTTGTTTCCTTCTTTATGAAGTAAAACTGCCGAGCGACAAATGTATATCCCATATTTTTTGTTGCAGCATCTTAGGCAAAAATCGTCATCGACATAGTACATAAATAAAGCTTCATTAAAAAATCCAACATCGCCGAAAACAGAAGCTCTTATCATGCTTCCGGAAGATATGACCCTTTCTACCGGTGCAACCTCGCAATTCCCGCTCAACAATTTTTCATCAACCAAATGCCTTTGAATATCTACCTCATACGGATTTGTCGCTATAATGCCGACACTGTCCACCCCCTGCCTGCTTAATATCAGATTGGTATCTATTAGTTTTTCGACCATCTGTGGTGTAGCTTCACTGTCATGGTCTAACGTTAAAATCCAGGCATAACCTTTGCCAATGGCATATCTGACTCCAATATTCAGCCCGGCGGCTATTCCCAGGTTAGTCCCGTTATAAAAAACCTTGAAGTTGTCATATTTTTTTTCAAGGCCAGTCAGTACAGATAATGTCTCTTCATCAGCTCCATTATCTACGACAACCACCTTCTCAACCTGGTCCACAATTGAATCGAAGCATTTCAACAGACCTTTCCCAATGCGATATGTCACTATAATTGCACAGACACTATTTTTCATTTCTATGCGTGGCACTCACTTAAACAGGATTTTCTTTGCTTTTTTGAAGGCCCGCCGGAATTTAGCCCGGCAGCCGACATAATATTTCGGGTCGAACGGGTCTGTCAGCAGATTATTTATATTCTGTTTGCGAACACGCTTGTATGTTTCAATATCCTTCAGCCAGCCTGACTGGTAAGCAGGCATATATTTATAAGCCTCGTCATAAGACATCCGATGAAGCCTGCAGTGCTCCGAAAGCATATCGTCCATATGCTCCATATAAACCAGTGGGAAGTAGAAACCGTTTATAAATCCTGCCAACGCTATCTTAAGCCAATATTCAGTTGTGCCGGTTCCCTGCATCGGGCCTAACTTTTCAAAAAAACCTTTTTTTGTCAATACACCGGTTCCGCCTGTCCAGGGATGTCTTAAAATCTGATGATTTCCAAAGGTTTGTATTTTATGCTTTGCTCGTTCGTAGTTGAAATCTTCAGGGGAAAAATGCCAGCAGGCAACAGCGCCAAGCTCAGGTATTTCCCTATGCGCCTGTGAGAGAATTCGTGTCCAGCCTGGGGTTACAAGACAATCATTGTCCATTTTGCCGAGAAGTTCCGCTTTTGTCTTAGTCCATATAGCATTAGTTGCACTAACCTGTCCGATGTTATCTTTACTCAATATGACTTCAACTATGCGAGGGTCTCTAACCTGCTCCTGCAGATATTCGACTGTACCATCGCTTGAAGCATTATCCCAGATAAAAAGCTCAAACTCCTCAGTTGTATCCTGCAACAAAGAGGCAATGGCCTTCTTCGTATATTCCAGTCTGTTATATGTCACTAAAGCTATGCAAATATTCATTATTACATAATGCCTTACAAAGTCCTGTATTGGGGAATAATTCCCAGCCAAACGGCAAGCTGCAAAAGACGAAATCCATAATGCCAGTCGATATTTTTATCGTCCAGCAAAGTCCTGCCGTTTGCCTTAAACACGACGCCATTAAGCTGCTCAAGGTTTGAGCCATACTTATGAATCAGCTCGTGTACCGCCGCATTGTTTGCCCAGCACTTTTGATAATCATGCCAGGAATGTTGAACTTTTTTCTCAACACCTATTTTCTCAACCATACTAAAAAATTTCATTTTCGATTTATGTATGGCTCTTTGAATCAGACGCCATATATGTCCGCTGCCGGGTCTTACACCATCATTTGCTGAAGGAATTCGAGAACCTCGGCCATATAACTTGCCGGCCGCATCCATAAAGATACGACCTCCCAGCTTAAGTTCAATAGGACATCTGAATGCAAAGTCTAACAAATGGCGGTCTGTTGCAACTAATTTCACAGGCAGAACTCGTCTCTCCGCAGCCCAGCAAGCTCCTATTTTGTCCTGCGAAAACGGGTATATAGTCAACCATTCCGCAATACTGCCTCGTCCTGAATCCACATATTCCGAATAATGCTGCTGCCTGCGAATTAACATTTGACTAATCATTTCATCTGTGAAAATTTCTTTATCAAACTCGGAGATGGTATTAACATAATCGCAGTTTATCTTTATATATTTATCAGCAAGAAGTCCCTTCAACCGTTTTTTACACAACCAGTCGGCTGCAAAATAATCCTTGAAATATGCATCCATCTGTACGCCGCCAAGAATAGAACTCAGTCCCAAATCCAATATCTTTTTTTCAATCCCTATTGCATG
>CAZYWY010000075.1:0-7658 GCA_964651605.1 uncultured Pirellulales bacterium
AATTTATACCAGAGCGGGCAGTCTTTTTCAATGCGCTTGTGAGAAATGCGGGTTAGATATGTATTTCACTATGAATGACAGGCACGCTTTGGCAGCTATGAACAGCATGAGCTTCGAGGCTGAGAAAACAGAAAGTAGGACATTCTTAGGACAGTCATGTCCCCATTTTCAAGAAGCACTTCCACAACCTACGCATTCCTAAGCAGTTACAAAAGGCACCTAAAAACTAACGGAGAGGGCGGGATTCGAACCCGCGGTGCTTTAAAAAAAGCACACCGGTTTTCGAAACCGGCTCGTTCAGCCACTCCGACACCTCTCCAAGCTGATATCTTACAAGACATTAAATAAAACACGTCTAATGTCCGATTTTAATAAAAAACCTTCTGCTTGATTTTTTACACTTTACATCCGACAGGCCAAAATTGCAAGAAAATAAGGATACCGCTGTAAAACCGCCGATTTATTAGTTGCTCTTTTAGCTTTACATAATCATTTCGCCTTGTTAATATGATTGTTCAGCCGGTAAAAACGGTGTACTTATTGAAAATAATCATCACGGATTGTGTTATAAAATGGCCGGCAAAGTTATCATCGATATGGAGCGATGCAAGGGCTGTGGCCTGTGTGTGGCCTTTTGCCCGAAGGGGTGTATTGTAATCTCCGGTAAATCCAACAAAAACGGTTATTTCCCCGCCCAGGCCGACAGTACCAATTGTACAGGCTGTACCGCCTGCGCAATTATATGTCCGGAGGCAATAATTGAGGTGCTGCGGGATGATGCCGGCAAAGTTGAAGTGATTATCGAACCGGTTAAAAAGGACAAAACCAGTCTCATTGAGGAAAAAACCTAAGCCCCATTAGAGGCTTGCTATCTACTGTGATAAACGAAGTTGTTCGATTATTTAGTTATACGCAACTGGTCAGACAAAGAGGCGTGAAGATGGAAATAGATGAATTTATCAACAATGCACTTCAGAGGAAATCAGCCGAGTGTCGTATCAAGATTAAACAATTTCAGGCTCTCTATAAAGCCTTAGGCGAGGGGCTAAAAAGCCAAGGGTTTCCAATTTCAGAGATTATTGACATGCGATGGCTTAATCTGCATGGAATTTGTCCTGAATGTAGGGGGCTTATATACGGTAGTGAGCTTGGCAAACTTTTCATGATAATGGTGGATGCAGAAAGGATGGGCTGGGATCGCATTTACATTAGAGGTCCAGGGAGAGCATTACGATTTTGTAAAGAAGGCTTCTGTCTTAACAAAAGTTGTCCGTCCGCAGAAATAATTCTTTCTTGGCAGCCTTGTTATGAGTGGTTTAAAGAAAAGAGAGACGCTGAGGGCTTGATAAGAATATTAGAAGAGGAATCATATTGGTTTGCTCGCAAGAAAGCAGCGGAGACTTTAGGAAATATAGGAAATATAAAGGGAGTAGAATCATTGATTAAGGCTTTGAAAGATGAGAATGGTGAAGTCCAATGGCAGGCAACGGTAGCCCTTGGTGAGGTAGGAGATAAAAGGGCCATAGGTCCACTAAGTGAGCTATTGAAAGATGAAGAGAATCCTTTAATTCAAGAAGCTGCGAAAGAATCACTGGAAAATATCAAAAGGAGAATATAGGACGACCAAAAGGATATAACACGGTTTAAAACTATGCTTAGCTCTGGCCAAGGTTGTCTTTGGCAGCTTCTTCTATCTGTAAAATGATATCCGAAATTGTGGACCTGCCAATCTGTCTGGTGGGCTTTAAGAGATGAAGAAAAATGATGAAACGAGAAGAAATTTTTGAAAAGATTGCACAGGCACTTAAGATTCAAGGGGCTGGGAAGGTTGCTGTGTTTGGTTCTTATGTCAGAGGGGAGGCAAAGCCGGGCAGTGATATAGATATACTCGTGGAATTTTCGCCAAGAAAAAGCCTTCTTGAACTTGTAAGAATAGAAAGGGAATTGTCCGAAGTTTTGGGAATTAAGGTGGACTTGTTGACGGAAAAATCCATAAGTCCATATTTAATTGACACCATAAAGCAGCATATGCAGGTAATCTACGGATGAAAGAAGACACCATATATTTGAAGCACATTTTAGATGCCATCTTCAGAATAGAGGAATATACTCAAGGCATAGAATATGAAGACTTTATGGATAATTATCTTGTACAGGATGGTGTAATAAGGCAGATTGAGATAATTGGCGAAGCCACAAAGAAATTGTCCACTGGTATTAGGAATAGATATTCCGAAATACCATGGAAAGATATCGCAGGGATGAGAGATAAATTGATACACGATTATTTCGGCGTAGATTTAGCCGCTGTATGGGACACTGTCAAAAAGGACATACCTGCCTTAAACAGCAGATTAGGAAGCATTTTTTAGATAAAACAAATGAGTGAACGGATTTTAATGTGCGGCAATGAGGCGATGGCAGAAGCGGCGATTATAGCCGGCTGCGATGCGTACTTCGGCTACCCTATCACGCCACAGAACGAAGTTTCAGCATATATGGCCGCCAGGATGCCCGAAGAAGGCCGAGTCTTCGTCCAAAGCGAAAGCGAGTTGGCAGCAATCAATATGGTTTTTGGTGCATCTGCAACCGGTAAAAGGGCTATGACAAGCTCGTCCAGCCCCGGCATAAGCCTGATGCAAGAGGGATTGAGTTATTTGGCCGGTGCCGAACTGCCGGCGGTCGTGGTCAACGTAATGCGTGGCGGGCCAGGCTTAGGTAATATCGCACCGTCGCAGGGCGACTATTTTCAGGCGACACGAGGCGGCGGGCACGGTGACTACCGCACGATTGTACTTGGGCCTGCGAGCGTTCAGGAGTTTGTCGATTGTATGCCTTTGGCCTTCGATTTGGCCGACAAATACCGAAACACTGTTATGGTGCTGGCGGACGGAATTTTAGGCCAGATGATGGAGCCGATTGTCCTGCCGGAAAGCTCTAAGCTAAAAACCAAAAGCTCAAAACTCCCTGCAAAAGACTGGGCTTTGACCGGCGCACAAGACAGACCTCAAAATATTGTCCGTTCTTTATATCTAAAAGATGGTGTACTGGAGGAGCTGAACAACAGATTGCAGGCCAGATACAGGCAAATCGAAAAGAACGAGGTGCGTTGCGAGCAGTATGAAACTGACGACGCAGACATAATCATTGTCGCTTATGGTATAGCAGCCAGAATTGTGCGGGGTGCGGTCGAAAAAGCTCGGCAGGAAGGAATTCGTGCCGGCTGGATTCGCCCAATAACACTTTGGCCTTTTCCTTCTGAACAAATCAGCCATGTTGCTGAACAATCGTGCATATTCCTATGCGTGGAGATGAGCTGCGGCCAGATGGTTGAAGATGTAAAACTTGCAGTTTGCGGGAAAGCCCCTGTGCTATTGTATGGCCGGTCCGGCGGCGGCGTCCCAACGGTAGATGAAATCTTGGATAGAATAAAGCAACTCAGCATACCTAAAAAAAGGTGATGAATTTATGAAATTACAATATTTCATTATTTCCACATTTTCCCTTATGATGCTATCGGGATGCAGTGAAAATATCCTGGTTCAAAGACTTAAAGAACACGGAATTACAGAGAACAACACAGCAAAGTTAAGATTTATAAGCAGCCCAGGTGCTTATGGTGATGATACAAAAGTAGTTATCGAAGATACGGAGGTTATAAAAGCGGTCTGGGCTCGCATCCATTCATCAACACCGACTAATCGTTGGTCTCTATCTGGTTTTCATAGCATAGAGTTTTATACTGCAAACGAAACGGGAACTCCTGCTGCAACCTTAATGCTTAATGTTTCAAACGCAGCTTATTTAGAAGGGGATTTATGGTATCATCTTGACTCACATAAACCAGGATATTATGGTCTTTGGAAATGTCCCGGTCTGGAAAATCTGGTTATATGGCATTTAAAAAAAGAATACGAACAACGACATGGGAACTCCTGAAATAACAAAGGCATTATTTTATTCACTTATGACTTGCACAGTTTGGGTGTTGACCGGCTGTTCTGCCAATTCGTTGGTTAAAAACTTCAGGGACAGAGGTATTACTCCGGCCTCTACAGCCAAGTTAAGGTTTGTCGGCTCAAAAAATGATTTCGGAGATGATATTTCTGTGACAATTAAAGACCCTCGTATTATAAAAGTGGTTTGGGATAGTATCTATTCGGCAACGCCGGCCGAGCCGCAGGAAGGTCATTTTGGCGGCATCATTTTCTACACAAGTGAAAAGGCAGAATGGCCTGCTGAGACCTTGTTGGTGAACCCAAATGACGCTTCTTTTCTCGATTCTGAATTTTCTTATCAGTACGATGACGGCAAAATGAATAGGTTAATGAATTGTCCTGGCTTATATAAATTGCGTATGCAGCATTTAGAAGAGGAATATAACAAGCGAAAAGGTAACTTGTAGTATAATGAAAACCATATTTAAGAGAACACCGACATATAAAGACGTGCCGACGCATTACTGTCCCGGCTGCGGACACGGAATCGCACACCGACTGCTGGCTGAGGTTATCGATGAATTGGGCATAAGAAGCAGAACCATCGGCATAGCACCGGTCGGCTGTGCTGTGCTGGAATATGATTATATCGACGTCGATATGGTCGAGGTCGCTCACGGCAGAGCGCCGGCTGTGGCTACGGGTATGAAACGAACCAACCCCGACAAAATTATATTCTCCTACCAGGGCGACGGCGACCTGGCGAGTATCGGCGCGGGCGAAATTCTGCACGCAGCACATCGCGGCGAGCAAATAACCGTCATCTTTATCAATAACGCAGTCTATGGAATGACAGGCGGCCAGATGGCACCGACAACAATGCTCAACCAGGTAACAGCGACCACGCCCAAAGGCCGTTCTGCCGGCAGAGAGGGTTATCCTATGGCGGTCTGTGAGCTGTTGGCGACCCTGCCGGGAGCAACATACATCGAGCGATGCGCCTTGAGCAGCCCTGCTGCCGTGCGGAATACAAAAAGAGCAATCAAACACGCATTTGAACTGCAAATTGCAAACGCCGAGGGATTGTCTCTGGTCGAGGTACTTTCGCCCTGCCCGACCTACTGGCGAATGACACCGGCCCAGGCTATGAAATGGCTCGACAAAGAGATGACTAAAGTTTTTCCTCTGGGTCGATTTAAGGGTTAAGAATGTCCACAAATGGTTTATATGAGGAAATAATTATCGCCGGCTTCGGCGGACAGGGAATTATCCTTGCCGGCAAGCTGCTGGCTCAGACGGCAATGAATGCCGGAAAAGAAGTAACTTTTATGCCTTCTTACGGAGCAGAGGTCAGAGGCGGCACGGCTAATTGTATGGTGGTAATATCAGACAGGCAAATCGCCTGTCCCGTGGTGGGCAATCCTGACACGCTGCTGGTGATGAACAAGGCCTCGTTGAACAAATTCAGCCCCCTGCTAAAAAAAGGCGGGCTGCTTATTATGAACAGTTCCCTGATTGACACCGAACCACAGTTTGATAATTCCACTGAGGTTCTTGCTGTCCCGGCGGATGATTTGGCAATTGAAGCTGGGAATAAAAAAGCGGCCAATATGATAATGCTCGGTGCATATCTGCAAAAGCGAAGTCACCTTAGCCTTGATTTAGCTGCTTCAGCAATGCCGCAGGTTATCGCCGAAAGACATCACAACACGCTGCCGGTAAATGCCAAGGCGCTGAACCGAGGAGCGGAATTTACACGGACGACTAATTCAGCAAACCGCTAAAGTTAAACATCACACTGATTAGCACCAAAAACATCGTAGAACAAAATATGAGCATAAATATAAGAGTTCGTATCGGCGATTATTTAACCAAGGCAGGTGGCGTCAGGTATATCTCGTCATAGCCGGCAAAATTCATCCACATTTCTCCATCATTATAACTACCCCAAACAGCAGCCTTACCTTTTTCTATGGACCAATCTTCTATTTCAGCGACAAACTGACACACCATATCGTCATAACCATCTTTGTTTAAGTCCTTGATATAACACTTTGGTTGTCCATTATCTGTAACACAAACCGTCAAGCCGGCACATTCTAAGCTCGACTGAACAATGTCACGAATATCGAAAGTTTTACTGCCATAAATTTCAACAGGTATGATATAGAGGTCATTCGCATCAAAAATATTCTGCCGGACTATCGGCTTGATATCAATCTTCACAGGGATTCCGGCATCATAATTAACCACCACTTTGTACAGAAGACCGGTTGGATTATTAACACCGTTCTCGTATGTTATACCACTTGGTAAATTCCAGTTTCTTACAAGTATCTGGAGTTTATTTCTGCTTGCTATCGGTTCGAAGTTGTGCTTTTGCGTTATTTGGAACGGACAAAGACCAGATGGGTAGGTGACTGTATCTACATCGTACACCGAACCCTTGCCGTTAATGGAGCCGATTGAATTGCTATCACCGACTGGTATGCTATTGCACCAAACTGCATAGGCATTGTCAGCCGCGATCTCAATAGTTGCTGATATTTCGTGATAGTACGCGGTGCTTGGTAAGGTGAACACACGAGTGAATAACCTCCAGCTTCCGTATTTCCCATTTGTCTCTATCGTTTTCGAACTGGAAATCCAACTGGCTCCGTTGATTGTTGCCCACGCGGCATGCTTATCAGTAACTACCGGCAGATTGGGTTCTCCAAATCCACTATCAGGACCTTTCTGCGAAACCCTGACATTACCTGCTCCAGCCTCGCTATAGAGAACAAGCTGGTCTGCCAATGTTGTTACCGACCAACCAAGACATAATGCCAACATCACCAAGACGGCAAAAAACATCGAATATATACCTGTCTTCATAAACAGCACCTCGCTTATCTGCGTTCATAATCAGAGAACCGGCTAACTACTGAGTCCAGCCTGCTGCTTTGAGCCAGTCTTCTACCAACATATCCAGGTCAGATACATCTACAACTCCATCCTCATTAACATCAGGATAAGGATTCGGCTTTTCCTTCATACTGGCATAAGCCGTGCCGCCATAAGCCCCCATATTTATACGTTCACCATTGGGAGCAGGCTCAGCAGAATAGTCCGCATTTGGGTCACCGGCATTGATACAAGGGCTTGTAACTTTATCAAGTACCCAAACTTTATGCTCAGGCCAGTATCGGCCACGCTCCGAGAGCAAATGATAGTCGCCGTTATTCGGGTCAACGAACAACGGGTCGGCAGAGATATTACCCAAACCTGAGTTTGCATCTACAGTACAGCTGTAGCTTACCTGGCAGCCAAGCATATCACCTATTGAACTATCCCAGAATATGCAACTGCTGATATCTGGATAAGACCCCTGACCGGCGATAATTCCATATCCGTTATCGACCATTGTAATGTTGCTGATGGTCGGTGAACTTCCTTGAAGTGAAATTGCTACCGGGCTGTTTCGTATAACTAAATTCTTGAGGACGCTGTTAGAACCTTCGTTGCCTGCAAAAGAAATCGCAATATCGCTGAGATTTTCCAGCACAGGTACTCCATTGGCATCAGCAACACCTTGTAAAGTTATAGCCTTGCCCTTAAAATCTATTTTCCCGCTATATACACCTGGATATACCAGCACTGTGTAACCATTTGGTGCCAAATCAATGCCCCGCTGTATCGTAGCCACTGCGTTGCCTGGGCTGGTCCCGGTATTCGAGTCAT
>CAZYWY010000076.1:0-7614 GCA_964651605.1 uncultured Pirellulales bacterium
AGCAGGGCCACAAGATTGTTGCCGTAAGCTGCTATGACTACACCACAGCCAGGCTTGTCTGCCAAAGCGACACCCAAATGATAATAGTGGGCGATTCAGCCGCCCAGGTGGTGCTGGGTTACGATTCGACCTTACCAGCGACTATGGATTTTATGGTTGCGATAACCGCCGCAGTTCATCGTGGCGCACCGGATTTATTCATTGTCGCCGATATGCCTTTTCTGTCATATCAGCTTACAATTCCTGACGCCCTGAAAAATGCCGGCCGGTTCATTACAGAAGCCGGCGCTCAAATGGTTAAAATTGAAACCACCACTGCCTATCAAGATGTAATAAAGGCTGTCAGTGATGCGGGCATTGCGGTGATGGCTCACATCGGCATACGCCCTCAATATATCAGCAGGACCGGCCAGCTCAAGGCTCAGGCAAGAACAGCAGAATCTGCGGTCTCCCTAATCGCCGAGGCACAACAGATGCGTGCCGCCGGTGCCGCCGCCCTGCTGATTGAAGGCGCAGCCGTAGAAGTTGCCCAAATCATAACCGAACAAAGTGACATACCTGTGATAAGCTGTGGTTCAGGGCCGTTCTGCGACGGCCAGGTTCTGATTGCGCCGGACATTCTTGGATTGACGCAGGGACAGAGTCCGAAATTCGCCCGCAGCTTCGGCAATCTGGCGGAGGATGCGGTAAAGGCATTTCGCAGCTACGCCGAGCAGGTGCAAAAAAAACAATACCCGGACGATGAACATTGCTATCATATGAAATCAGGCGAGTTGGATAAACTCAAAGAAATCCTCGAAAAACTTTAAGAGCGGAAATTGCGGAGGTCATATTATGGAATATATTTTAGTCTTCCTTATAGGCACAATATGTGGAGGTTTTATTGTTTTCATTTTCAATCGAAGGTCAAATGCAGACAAACTGGCTTTATTGGAAGATGCAAGGTCGAAATTATCCGATGCTTTCAAAGCTTTATCCTCTGATGCCCTGAAAGACAACAATACTCAGTTTTTACAATTGGCACAAACAAATCTGGAGACATTTCAGAAGGACGCAAAAGCAGACCTTAACGCTAGACAAACAGCAATTAATAATCTTGTTGAGCCATTAAAAAAATCTCTAAAAACCGTTGACTAAAAAATAAACGAAATAGAAAAAAATCGACTCAGTGCTTATACGGACCTTACTACCCAAGTAAAATCAATGGCTACAACAGAAGAAAAATTGCGAGATGAAACTGCTAAGCTTGCCACTGCGCTGCGTACCCCAGGCAGTAAAGGTCTCTGGGGACAGATGCAGCTAAAGCGAGTAGTAGAAATTGCGGGAATGCTCGCCTATTGCGATTTTGAGGAGCAGGTATCCACCAATAGTGAGGCGGGACGTACAAGACCCGATATGATAATCAAACTACCCAACCAAAGGAACATAATTGTCGATTCAAAGGTTCCTTTGCAGGCTTACCTTGACTCTGTAGATGCGGAAAACGATTCGATAAGATTGGATAAACTTAAAGAACACTCAAAGCAAGTACGAACGCATATTTCTAATTTGTCAGCTAAAAACTATTGGGAGCAGTTCCAGCCTAATCCTGAATTTGTGATATTATTTCTTCCGGGTGAGGCTTTCTTCAGTGCAGCTTTACAACAAGACCCCCATTTAATCGAATTTGGTGTTGAACGAAAAGTTATTTTAGCAAGTCCGACAACTCTCATATCACTGCTACGAGCGGTTGCATCAGGATGGAGACAGGCTCAAATAGCTGAAAACGCACAGAAAATCAGCGAGATTGGAAAAACACTCTACGAGAGAATTAACATACTTGCAGAATATTTCGGCGAAATCCGTGGAGGATTAAATAATGCAGTGGATGCATACAATAAAGCTGTTGGTTCTTTTGAAAGCAGAGTTTTAGTTACTGCCCGCAAATTTCGCGAATTAGGCGCTGCAACCGGAGATGAAATTCAATCCCTGCCAACAATCGACACAACTCCGAGAATGATTCACACCGACAATATTGAAAATACTCAAAGTAAAAAAGACAACTTATGAACATTTTTTACCTTGCTTTGAAATCACAAATAGTTTGGTTTTGCGGCGTAAATGGCCCGGCTGCAGCGAACGATTTGGCATTAAACTTCTTGACAATTTGGCCGATAACTTATACTCTATCGCATAAAAGGGTCGGTGCCCGAGTGGCCAAAGGGGATGGGCTGTAAACCCATTGGCGTAAGCCTACGTTGGTTCGACTCCAACCCGGCCCACTGGTAAGTCTTGTACTGAGCGGTACTTAGCGGTAACGGACGGAAAAACAACGTTTTCTTCGTCTTTGTCTATGGCGTCTTTCTGTTCATTACCGCTCCGTGCGGTTGCGTGCTGCGTTGTTTTTTCAGCATCTTCTAACAGCGTCATTTTTGCCGCTTCTCGTTGTGCTTCATCGGTAACTTGTGCGTAGTGTTTTATTGCAACTTCTGGGGTGTTGCCTATCCAACTACAAACCGCCTTAACATTACCCTTTGTCATTTTGAATAATTCCTTTTCTCGTGTTGACCGGCAGTTCTGATATAACTTAGCCCAACTTCCGCAGTTAGGTATCAAAATCTTTGTTTTTGACTCAAAAACAAAGAAAGTCTACACTACATTGCTTTCAAAATCTTTCCAGCAAGCGTGCCGTTTTCCGTTCTTTTTACGGTAACACTGACGGATAAACATACTGCTATTATCCGTTGAAGCAAAGCGATTTCAATCGGGTAGGTTTATACTACAAAGGGTTTTGAGCATTTTTGACGGCTACTCTGCAAGCAAAACCACGTTTTTATAGTGCAAATGCCGGAAGAATTTTTTGATATTTTTTTCTATGTCGCTAACTGCGGAAGTTGGGCTAACTGTTGAACGAGTTTGAACTAACTCATGAATTGATGGTATCAATAAAATTCTGCACCGACTGCTCCGTCTTCCAGGGTGGGGTAAAGCCGGTAAATCCTTCCGTGCTTTTAATCGCATCTTTCAACACAAGCCCGTACTGGCTGACGTGATGAAAATACCGCTGTTCCTCATAAAAATCAGCCAAGTATTCCTGCTCACTCTGGCCCGGCGTGGGTGTGAACAGTACCTTTTTTTTGTCCAGTTCAGCAAGCTCCATTACAGTAGTATAGCCGGGCCGGCTTATGATGAACCGGGCCCGGTTCATCATTTCCTCCTGCTGCGGGGAATTTAAAAAACTATAAAAGATAATGTTGTCATTATTGCTGGTCTCCACACTGTCGGGATTCCCGCCGGCAATCACGATTTTGCCTTTGAGCTGATTTAGCTGGGACATTATCTTTTTTTGCAGTATGGACCTTTGGGGTTCCGGGCCGGATAGTGAAATAAAATAATCTATATCTTCTGGAACGTCTCTTTTCCTGACGTGGGACAATATGCCGATGTACCGTATTTGAGCTTTGCTTATATATCGCAAATTATGAGACAATCTGCCGGTAATGTTCGGCTGGTCAAAATCCGGCACAATAACATACCTGTACTTTTTCATTCTCAAAGCAAGCCACCTCTCTACGAACCTTTCTGCTCCGACAGGCGTCTTGAATCTCAACTGGTGATTTATAAGGTAGGAGTTGTCCTTTCTGTCATAGATATCATATCTGCAATCGGAAATTACCTTATCGAAGCCCGTGTCTATGATTGCTTTGGATTTTCTGCGGGCTTTGCGTAAAGTGCTTATCATTATCGGTACGGTAAGAGTGAATTTTGTTTTGAAAAAAGGCGTCCTTGTGTAAGGCTGGTAAATGCTCGGTATGTCATAATATTTGCATCGCTGCCCGAAATAACCCCGAACCAGTTTCAAAGCCCTGCCGGTCGAGATGATATGAACCTCGTTGCTTTTTAGAAGTTCTGTGAGCAGCGGAATGTCTCTTGTCGCGTGCCCCAGCCCCCAATCGAAAATCCCGAAAAGTATCTTCATAAAAAATACATCAAATATCAAAAGAGTTCCGGCTCTTGTTCCGGTTCCTGTGGCTTTGCTTTTTGCAGTTTTATTCCCAGATGTTCGCAGGCCTGCTGCGTGATTTCTCTGCCGCGTTTTGTCCGGCGAAGAAATCCGATTTGCAGAAGGTAAGGCTCGACCACATCCTCGAGCGTGTCCCTTTCCTCGCCGAGCGTCGCTGCGATAGCCTCAATGCCGGCAGGCCCGCCGTCGTACACATCCGACAGCGCACGTAAAACTGCCCTGTCCAGTTCATCCAGCCCCAGCGGGTCGATGCGTTCCATCTTCAGCGAGCTTTTAACAATGTCACTGCTGAGCGTCCCTGAGCCTTTGACCTGCGCATAGTCACGCACCCTTTTGAGCAGGCGATTAGCCACACGTGGAGTGCCGCGTGAACAGGATGCAATTAATTCGAGTGTCCCCTGCTCATATTGCAGACTCAGCAGAGCAGCAGATTTGGCCAGAATCCTCGTCAAATCATCCATAGTGTAAAAATCCAGATGATAAAGCATACCGAATCTGCTGCGTAACGGCGCACTGAGAAGCCCCGCACGGGTCGTCGCACCAATCAGAGTAAAACGCTTGAGCGGAAAATTGATGGTCTTGGCGTGCAGACCGCTGTCAACGGTGAAGTCGACCTTGAAATCCTCCATCGCCGGGTAGATAAACTCCTCGACAGGCGTGCTGAGCCGGTGAATCTCATCTATGAAAAGCACATCGCCGGTGTTGATATTGCTCAGCAGCCCCATTATGTCACCTGCCTTTGTTATTGCAGGCCCCGATGAACATCGGATTCTGGCTCCCATTTCGTTGGCAACGACGTTTGCCAGCGTGGTTTTGCCCAGTCCCGGCGGGCCATAGAACAGGATATGCTCCAGCGGCTCAGACCTCTGCCTGGCTGCAGAGATCGCTATCGAGAGTTTTTCCCGCAGGTTATTCTGCCCGATACATTCAGCCAGCAGCTTAGGTCGCAGAGAGATATTAAAAATCTCTTCCTGCTCACTTAATGATTGTCCGCCTATGATTCTGCCTATTGCCATTTTTAGTCGTTAGTTTTTAGTCGTTAGTCATTAGTCGTTAGTCATTAGTCGTTAGTCGCTGGTTTTTAGTCTTTAGTTTTATACTTCGACGCCCTGCTTAAGTCTATACACCAGCGGCACAAGCGCCTCAGCAGTTGTAATATCGGGGTGCCTTCGGCGTGCCAACTCAATCATTTCGATTGCCTCGGCTCTTTTCTCACCCCAGGCAATGAGAATCTCAAGTGCCTCTATCTGGAAAGGCTTCAAGCCGGCCTCAGCCTGTCCGTTTGTCGCTGCACCGGCAGCGAAACCCTTCAGCTTGCCCCGCAGCTCGGCGATAATCTGCTGTGCCATTCGCTCACCGACCATAGGCAGTGACATCAGGATTTTTTCGTCCGCATTTTCTATCGCTGCGGCAACAGTGGCCACAGGCAGGCTCAGCGATTTTAAGCCCTTTTTTATCCCGATTCCCTTGACGCTGGTGTACCTGGTGAAAAAATCCCTCTCATCGGCATTCAGGAAGCCTACCATTCTCGGTATCAGGTTGCCCCCGCCGGGCGAGCCTTCGTAATATTCCATCGTGCAGAGAATAATATCTTCGCCGATTCTGCCGGCCAGTGCCTCAACACAATAACCTGCCAGCATAACCTCGTATCCGACCGCACCGACCTGCACGAGGCACGACTCGGTATCCAGCTTAATCAACTTTCCTTCAATCTGAGCAATCATAGATAAAATCAAATATCAATATTTCTCGAATTTGCACAACACAGTGCCGCTGCAATCGCATCAGCCACGTCCGGCGGCTCAGGCAGAGTCGCCAATCCCAGAATCGTCTGGATGGTCTTTTGCACCTGCTGCTTGGGTGCCCTGCCGTTGCCGGTAATAGATTTTTTTATTCGCGTTGCGCTGAGGCTTTGGACGGCCACATTAGCCGCTGCACACTTTTGCAGTATAACACCTCTTGCGTGTCCCATCAATATCGCAGTTCGCGGATGCTCATAATGGCTGTACAACTGCTCGACCGCCACCACATCAGGTCTGAATGTATTCAGTACCGAGTTCATATCCTCGGCGATTCGATTGAGCCTTTGCTCAAGCGGCAGGTCAGCCGGCGCCCGAAAGACGCCTGCCTCGACGAGCTTTTGGCCGTCGCTATCCGATTCTATACAGGCGTAGCCGCAAACCTGCAGCCCCGGGTCTATGCCGAGTATTTTCATTTATATTTATCCCGACTATATCGGGATTCCACAATTTTTAATTTTTGATTTTTACTTTTCAGATAGTACCTGAACTGGCCTTGTAAAGCGACATATTTTCGCCAAAGTCCGGCTTACGGAATACAAAAAGATGCTCGTGCATTATCAGGTAGAATTTATTGTTTGCGGCTTTGGCCTGCCAATAGCCGGTCGATGTGCAATTATGCTGGACTTTTATAATATCTTCCTTCAGTATAAAGCCGACCTTCAAAAACCTCTGCATAACATAATAAGCAAGCGGCACGTAATGCTTTCTTCTTCGTGTATCGCCTATCAGGATAGCACAGAATTTGTTCGGCTTTAGGATACGAAACAATTCTTTTGCGATTTTTTCAATCTCATCGCAGAATTTAGGCAGAGAGCTTATGGCTGAAAGGTCGCCTTCGATTTTTTTATCGCTGTACCTGATAATATTCAGATAAGGCGGATGAGTCAGTACAAGGTCGAATGAATTATCCTTTAGAAAAGACAAATCTCTCGCATCGCCAGTTTGGACTTTTTGGATGCTTTCGGTCTGGTGGTCGAAATTCAGGGCATCTTCTGATATTTTTACTGCAGCCGGGTTTATATCCAGCCCAAGTGCATTACGGCCTAATAATTTTGCCTCGATAAGAGTCGTGCCGCCTCCAACCATAGGGTCGAGGATGCTGTCGCCTTTTTCAGAATACATCTGGATAATATTACGAGCTATTTGTGAAGCGAAATTGCCGCGATATTTGGGATTATGCGTCGCCCAACTCCCCCGCTCCGGAAACGACCAAACAGTAGTAAATTGTGAATCTAAATCTCCAGGTTTATATGTAAATCCGTCTTTATTTTGTAACATATTCTATTGTTTTTTATGTTGGAAGATATTTCGAATTGCTATTCAATTCATACATAATTATTTTATTTTTATAGGTTTGATCGATTTTGTTACGCTTTATATAAAATTCCGGAGCGACAATAATAGGCAGAACTTATGAAAAATCTTCTTTTTCTGTTATTTTCGATAGCCAATTTAGGTATCTAACCATTTGCTCATAAGCATGGAAATTGGCACGTTCATTTTTAAGTTCAATTATCACGTTCGGAATAGTACCCTCTCTTATCTGATTAGGTAAGTTGTATAAACAGATATCGGCTCTATCCATATTGAACGGCTTAAACGGTGATATAGGTACTTGTCTGCAAAGAATATAGTGACCTTCAGGAAATAAATGTTCGATACGTTCTAAATCAGCTAATAAAGAAAATTCCAAATGAGCTTCATTCTGAAAAAGAGATTTTTCTAAAAATCGAGATTCAAACAATTTTTGATTAGGCCCAATGTTCATTTCTTCTATGCAGGTGACATTAAAATACTTATCGCTTTTTG
>CAZYWY010000077.1:0-7583 GCA_964651605.1 uncultured Pirellulales bacterium
GAATGCCAAAGTCACTGTTGCTGATTTTCCGTTTGCTACGTCGGCTCCTGTACCGGGGATGGTGACATTCGAGGACGTGCACATTCAATTAGTCGATATGCCGCCGATTACAGCTGAATACGTGGCCCCCGGCCAGGTGGGGACGTACCGCAACTGCGATATTATTGCGATTGTCATCGACCTTTCCGCAGATGTGAACGAGCAGATGCGGATTTGTATGGATTTTCTCGAATCACGAAGTCTTCTTATGGATGCACAGACACCTGCTCACGATGAACAGGGCAATGCGATTGGCAAAAAGGTAGTATGTATATGCACCAAGAGTGACATTGCCCAGCCTGATGCGTTCCAGAAATTAAAAGAATTTTGCAAAAGACCTGTTGAATATATTGAGGTCTCTACCGTTACATTTGCCGGTCTTGATATATTTCCGAAAAGACTTTTTGAACTTCTGGGTGTCATTCGTGTTTATGCAAAGCCGCCCGGCAAACCCGCCGATATGAAAGAGCCTTTCACAATACCCAGAGGTTCTACCGTAATGGATTTGGCTGTCCATATCCACAGGCAACTGGCGGAAAAACTCAAGGCCGCCAAAATCTGGGGCACCGGCGTTTATGCTGGCCAGAACGTCCAGCGAACCCACGTCCTGAACGATAAAGACATCGTCGAATTGCACTTCGGATAATTTCCCGCAATAGAATTATAGATATATGCGGTCAGGTATTGCCGCCGAGCATTTTTTTGCCACGCAGGATGTGGTGGTAGTTCTGAGCAAAGCGATGTGCCTCGTCCCGAACATACTGCAAAAGCCTGCGTGCGGGCGAATTGGCAGGCAACTTTAGTGGCTGGTCGGTATTTTGCAGATAAAGAGCCTCCTGTTTCTTGGCGAGCGAGGCAATTTTTACGGCAGGTGCGTTCATTTGAGCAAGGGCAGCTTCCGCAGCGTGGAGATGTCCCAGGCCGCCGTCTATTAAAATCAAATCAGGCCATAGCTCTTCGCCACGCATAGCGTATTTGTATCTGCGTCTGACCACCTCGGCCACCATTGCATAGTCGTCGATGCCTTTTACTGTTTTTATTGCGAATTTTCGGTAACCGCTCTTAAATGGTCTGCCGTCTATGAATTTTACGAGTGAGCCGACTGCTTCTGCGCCGGAGATATTGGCGATGTCAATGCCCTCGATGATACGAATTGGATTCGCTGAGTCCAGAATATCTCGCAGCTGAGCCAATGCCTCAGCCGGCTCGACAGCAAAAACCTCCGGCTGGACATTCTGCTCGGGTGTGCCTCTGTGGTCGAGCCTTTCGATTAGCCTGATTCGGTCACGAAAAACGGCAGCTTTTTCGTATTCGAGGGCTTTGGCAGCCTCGGCCATTTGCTTTCTTAGCTGCTGCAAAATCGTCGAGCGCTTCGAGCGAAGGAATCTCGTAAAATCGGAGATTTGTTTTTTATATTCGCTCCTGATAACCCTGGCCGCACACGGGGCGGTGCATTGTTTGATACTGTACAGCAGACACGGGCGGAAAAACCTTCTTTTGGGGTCGTCTTCTTTGATTGCCAAACTACAAGTTCGGAACTTGAATATTTTCTGCAGCACAACCAGTGCGCCGCGAATGTCTTTGGCACTGGTAAAAGGCCCGAACAATCTGCTGCCGGATGGCCTTGGTTTGCGGGTGATATACACACCCGGAAAATCCTCTTTCGTGGTGATTTCCAGATACGGGAAGCTCTTGTCATCGACCAGGTCGGTATTGTAAGGCGGGCGGATATCCTTGATTAGCCTGGCTTCCTGCAGGACGGCGTCAACTTCGTTGGGGCTTTCGAGAAAGTCAACGGTTTGGACTTTTGTTAGCATCTCGGTTATTTTCGGCCCGCGGCTCGCCAGCAAATCGCTGCCGGGCTGAAAGTAGCTTGCGACTCTCGAGCGGAGGTTTTTTGCCTTGCCGATATAGAGGACTTTTCCGCCGGCATCTTTCATAAAATACAGCCCCGGCCCGTTAGGAAAATCCCTGAGCTTGTCCCGAATCATAGCGTATTTATCTTCTTCTTTGGCCATTGCCCTATTTTAGCTTAAATTTCAGTAAAATTGACAGAAATTTCTTGTAAAGGCAGAGCGTTCTGTGTTAGGATGTTGATATTAAGGCGGTTTTTTTAGGACGACGCAAATAGTCTGTTAGGATATTATCTTTAGCAGGATTTTCGAGGGATAAGAAAATGGAAGGGAAATCAATTCTTTTCACAGGCTTCTGGTCTCTGCTTTTTTTACTGACGGCGTACTGCCTGCCCGCAACCGGAAAAGTCATTTATGTCGATGACGATGGTCCTGCTGATTTCAATAATATTCAGGCGGCGATTGATGATGCCAATAATGGAGATGCAATTCTTGTTGCTGACGGAACTTATACAGGCAATGGCAATCGGGATATTGACTTTAAAGGCAAAGCTATAACAGTAAAAAGCGAAAACGGAGCTGAAACTTGTATTATAGATTGCCAAGGTTCCGAAAAAGACCTTCATCGAGGCTTCCATTTACACACTAATGAAAGAAATGACTCGGTAATAGATGGTTTTACTATTAAGAATGGATGTGCTTATGATGGTGGTGGATTAAAATGTTCGAATTCAAGCCCAATAGTAAAAAATTGTGTAATTCGAGACAATATAGCGGCTATAGCACATGGTGATCCATTTAGCTTCCTTACAGCTGGAGGAGGTATATACAGCTATGCTGGCACTTTAAAAATATTGAATTGCTATTTTTATGGTAATATAGCCACTGGTTATGGTGGGGCAATTTATTCCAGCAGCAGCAGTTCATCATTAATCAATTGCAAATTAAGCAATAATCGTGCTAGTAAAGGGGGTGCAATTTTATTATACAAAGACGAAATGCAAATTAAAAATTGCGTATTTAGCAGCAATTATACTACAGCTATAGATGCAGGTATGGGCGGAGGAATTTATTGCAATAGAAGCAACTCTGAGATTAACAATTGTAGTTTAATTAATAACGTAGGAAATAATAAAGGTGGTGGAATTTACTTATCCAATAGTAATGTTACCATTAACAATACTATTATTTTTGACAATAGTGCGCCAAAGGGACCAGAAATTGGTCTTCAATATGGAGGCTTCGAGCCTTCTTCGCTTATCATATCTCATAGTGATGTTAAAGGGGGGATTATAGAAATATATATTGACGATCAAAGTGTAATAGATTGGAAGGAGGGCAATATAGATATTGACCCACTATTTATTAATCCCGGATATTGGAATTTGAACGATACCCCTGATGATCCGAACGATGACTTTTGGGTCGATGGTGATTACCATTTAAAATCTAAGGCAGGTAGATTTGACCCGAACACGCAAAGCTGGGTTATAGATGATGTTCACAGTCTATGCATCGACGCCGGAGACCCCAACAGTCCTGTCGGATATGAGCCTAATAGTGTGTATATCAATATGGGTGCTTATGGAGGCACATTAGAGGCAAGTATGTCACTTATTAGTGATGTTAATTATTTTCAGCAATCCTATTCACCGAATCCCGCCAACGGTGCTGCCGATATCTTGTTAGAGCCTACATTAAGCTGGCTTTCCGATAAAATTGCTGTTACACACGAAGTCTATTTCGGGACGAGCAATTTGCCGCCGTTTGTTCAAAAATGTTACCAGACAAATTTCAACTTCGGGGCTTTAGAACCGAACACTCAATATTACTGGCGCATCGATGATGTCAATAGTCTGCTAAACAGAGTAATCGGTAATATCTGGACATTCACGACCAGAGATTCCGTTCAGGCTTATCATCCCTATCCTGCTGACGGAGCTACTAGTGTAAAAACAGATGTTACTTTAAGCTGGGGTGCTGGTTTGGATGCTATTGCTCATGATGTATATTTCGGAACAGACTTCAATGATGTCAATGAGGCAACTATCGCAAATCCCCTTGGTGTGCTTGTCTCTTTGGGAACAATTTCTAACTCTTATAAACCAAGTACCCTCAAATACTATAAGAAATATTACTGGCGTGTGGATGAAATAGACAGCAATGGTATTACAACGACCGGTAATATCTGGGCGTTCACCACCCAACAAGGAGCAGGAAAAGGTGCGATGTGTTTCATCGGGAGTACACCTGTCTGGATTGGCGATAAGACTGTTGCTATATCAACAGCCGGTATCGGTCAAAATACCGGTGGGAATGATACAATTGAGCAGGTGCAGGAACACGAGGGTACGTTTACTGTGTATGATGTATTGCTCGACAGCGGAAATTGCATCACCGTTGCAGAGAATCACTATTTTATGACTGAAGCGGGCGAATGGTATTCCTTACACGACCTCAAGGCAGGGATGAGATTGAAAACATCCAAAGGCTCTGTCGGAATTACAAGCATAACCAAACAGCCAGATCCTTATATAGGCAAGGTTTATAACCTGAAAATCCAGGGATCAGACCGGTATATGGTCGGCGAAGATGCAGTAATTGTGCGAGATTATTAAAAGACGGTATTATCGAATTTGAAATTGAAAATATTCGGCAGGGAACTCCCGCAAAATTAGAATCCCGCTGAACCGCCGAGCTGCATATATCTGTCGGCGCCGATGGCCAGCTCCGGTACACCCTGCGGCCAAAGGCTGAACGAAATCGATTGCTGCTCAAGCGAGGCATCCGTGCTGTATGTTATAGCCCAGAACAATCGATGATATTTTCTTATCAGCGTTATATTGTTGCGAACGGCTGCATTGTCATCGAAATCATACTGTGCCGCATAAACCAGCGTATACCGCGGGTCAAGCAGATACGTAGCTGCAAAAGTCAGAACGTTTGAAGCCTTTGCTTCAACACCGTTATTGACCTGCCGAAGATACCTGTTGCCGAGGTAATAGCTGAGGTTTGGCCAGCGCATACGTGAAAAACCAATATCGTACTGTTGAACCTGGCCATCATACAAATCATAATTCATATCAGCCAGCAGTGCGGTGGTGTCGCTTATATGCCAGATATAATCGGTTGTAACGGAATTATTTCTTGCTCCGTAAGCGCTGCTGCCGCGCCTGTCCTGCGGGATGGCTGTCGTGCTTAGCTCATTGATAAGCGGGATATAAGGCCTGCTCCAGATATATCTGTCGGTGCCGGGCGAATCGTTATCGGCGTCGCTGACAAACGTGAAGCTCGTGTCCAGCCGCATCCAGTCAACGGTTCGCTGATTGTCAGTCGGCCCGCGTTTGGTCTGGAACTGCTGCGTGATTCCAAAATTGACCATGTCACGCTGTTCTATGACCGAATCGCTCTGGGTATAACCGACTGCCGATATATAAGGCCTGACAATATGTCGAAGCTGGCTCAAATCCCACAGACTCGAATCCACATCGGGCAGAACCTTCCAGTAAGGCGAAAGGGATAATCGCACGCCACCTTCGGCTGACCATAGTTCATCTTCCGGGATGTCTGTTCGCCCATCAAGCCGACGCTCAAAGCCCATTCCGTCCTCGTACGCAGTTGTAAAAGCTGTAAAAGGTACAACCTTCGCGCTGCCGATTGACAAAGGCAGGTCAATTTCGCTTCTGCTGGAGGTAAAGGTAAAAAATTCCTGTGAGCCTCTGTCTGTGCTGTCAGAAGAATATCGGCGCTGAAGCCTGCTTAGCTGTGTGTCGCTGTAAAATGTCAGCCTATCGTCAAAAAAAGACTGACCCGTCCAATGAAATTCCATGCTTGGCATCTCATCGAGCTGACTGACAAAATCGTTGATGCGGGCCTTGCCCAGTATTGAAAATGCCCGGTTCTGTTCGATGCGTTTCAGATAAAGCAGTGTCTCCTGCTCTTTATCGAGATAGTATTCGTTGCGATAATAGCTTTCGAGAAAATTCTCATCGGACAAATAGCTCACCTCCGCCGTAAGCTGCCAGCCGTCGGGCAGAAACTGCCGGTGCCGCCAGCTGAATCGTCCGCGAAGGTCGTTGGGCGGGACAAGATTTTTCCGCTGCCTGCCGAGCCAGTCCTCGCCGTTGTCCTCAACCATATAACCGATTATTCTGCCGAAGTAATCTGTTGCTTCATACTTGGTTGTTATGCCGCCAGCGGGGCCCCTCTGGTCGTAATAATCCAGCAGCAACGTGCTGTCCGTACCCTGCGGCTCACGTAAGCCCAGTATCCTCGCAAGATACCAGCGGGTCTCAACATAATTGCCATAAGTGTTGTCGTTGCCGATATGAAGGCTTTTGAGAGGGACATCAGGTCTTTGTGAACTGCTGCGGACGACAGGCAGATAAAAAATCGTTTTATCATAAAACTGCAAACGCACATCCTGCATTTTTGCATCATAAACGCCCCCCTCTTCAGAGCCATTCTGACGGTCGGTTGAGGCAGTATCCTCAACTTCAATTTCTGAGGCCTTCAGGGCAATCTGCGGAGTATAAAATTCGCTGGTTGTAAGGGTAACATCACTGGCAGCAAATTTGTTCTCGGCCAGTTGTCTAAGGTTAGATGCCCTGATGTAAATGGGGATGTTGCCTGTTTCATCAAAGGTCTTCATCTCCACATTTTTCGCCAGAGCTTTTTTGGCCTGAAAATCGTAATACATTTCATCCGCCCGGACCGTCCGCTGTCCCTCGGTCATTACAACATCGCCGCAAAGGTATATCGCTCTGACAGACCCGCCGGCAAAAACATCTTCGAGGCGGCTGCCGCCCTGAATTTGCTTATTCAAAAGAAATACAACCGCACTATCGGCCTGCAACTCAAGAAGTCTATTCTGTTCGGTCTGATTCTGCGAAATATAAAATCTGCCTATAATCGTAACGGTATTAGGCTCGACCTGAATGTCAGGAGCAGTTTCATCGGCAGGCGAGAAAGTAATCGGGTAAGTCGGGTTGGCAGTTTTTTTCGCATCAGCCGGCTCTGCTGCTTCAGCAGAGAATATAGCAGCGCCGAATATTACAAATAAAAGAACCGGAATTAAAATTATTTGTCGCATTATTTTTCTCATTCACAGTATTGTATGCCGATTCAGGTCCGGCTGTTGCCTGTTCAACGAGATTATAGTCGCTCGATTCGGTAAAGCCAGCAAAAAGCTCACTTTTATATATCAAATCAGCCCTGTTATTATCCAGATATGATATAAAACTTCTTGCAACCTGGGCAGATTCCAGTTAGAGTAATATCTGACGATTGAGTTATAGTCGGTTGCGTTCCCGTCGAGGATGCTTTATAGCAAAGGATGGCATATCTCATTTGCCGGAGAGGTGGCCGAGCGGCTTAAGGCAACGGTTTGCTAAACCGTCGTAGGGGTAATAACCCCTACCGCGGGTTCGAATCCCGCCCTCTCCGTTATTCTCGCAGAAATGCACAAGAGGAACAACGGAGGTATAACGGGGAATACACATACTCGATGATTGGATTCTCGGGCCTTCATGTCGGATGCCGAATGCTCGATGAAAGAGGTTGCAGTCGTAATTTTCACAAGTATAGTTGTAGTAACAACTTAACCTCACTTTTCGACCAAAAGTGAACAATCCTCAACGACAAAATCTGAAAAATTAAAAATTTTTTTACTCCTTTACTAACAAGGACTTA
>CAZYWY010000078.1:0-7408 GCA_964651605.1 uncultured Pirellulales bacterium
CACCCTGAGAAGCCACACCGCTCTGTCCTATTGTCGTAGCTCCGCGATAATGCAGTGTTTTTCCAATTTGGACATAACCCTGCTGCTTATTCACGGCAAGGATTTTGGGATTTGCCAAAATGGTAACATCCGTTATACCCTCAAGTGCGGTTATAAAAGCTGACATATTTCCGCCTGTTGCACCCATCCGAAGCCCATTCAGCCCGGTGGTGGCAAAACCGGATGTTTCTGCTGCAGTACCATCAATGCCCTGATGCCAGCCACTCCGAGCGATTTGCCCGATAGGCGTGGTTGCGGCAGTGCCTCGACTGATTGAATCGCCTGATACCAGGTCAGATGTTGCAGCGGTACCAGTCAGACCAATACCTCCCATAAAGTTCCAGTCGATACCGAATTTTGTTTCTTCGGTCAGAACCGCACTTAAAATCGTAGCCTCAACAATAACCTGCATAGGTCTTTTGTCGAGTTTCTTTAATATATCAGCAGCTTTTTCAATGTTTTCAGGATAGTCATAAAGAACGATGGTATCATTCAGTGCCATCTTGTCACCGCCTCCGGAACCGGCTGATGAACTGCCACTTGACGAACCACCACTTGATGAACCGCTGGTTATATCTTTTTCGGCTGCCGAGCTTTTTTCAACTTTCGCCTTACTGCTCATGACGGGCTTAATCAAAGTTGCAGCCTCTTCCGATGTGATGTAATACAAAGTGAAAACACTGTGTGTCATTCGTCCTTCATCTTCCTTGATTTTCTTATACTCATCCCTCGTATAGACTTTTACAAGGTTTCCCTGCTGCTCATAAACAAAACCTTCACCTAATATCGCATTCATTGCCTCTTCGAAAGTTACATCCTTCAGAGTTCTGAATGCCAGTTGTCCGTCAACGCCCTGAGAAGGCACTATGTTTTTCTTGGTTATTTCGCCCAGTTGCGCTAATGCCTTGAGAATCCCCATCCCTTCTTCGCAGTTGAACTGAGTTATCTTTCCGTCTGAGAATACAGGCTGCTGGCTCTGCCCTGCACCGACGGCAACGACACCCAGAGCCAATATCAACAGAACTCCAAATACAATTCTACTGTCTACTTTTACACAATTTTCTTTCTTAAACTCTACCATTTTTGCTCCTTTTCTTAAAAATTTCCGGCTTATTGCCATACACTAAACTACTTACTGTTTCCCATTATTTGCGAAAGTTTCAATGAAACCTCCGCACCTTCACATCTGACTACAACTTCATTTTCTACGATTGAAACAACTTCAAATTCATACGTTTTACTGCCTTCACTAATGAGCAATGTTTCGCCAACTTTCACAGGCTTGTTATTGATATAAGCCTGTGCATTACTGCCCATCCATATTGCATTAAGCTTTAGCTTGTCTGCAACTTTCTTAATTTCCTGCGGATTACGCCCGGAAATTACATTTACTTCTCTTACTTCGTTTAAACCACTATTGTTATTGAGAAATTCATCCCAGTTATGCGAATCAAAAAAGTCCCTGTTAACACAATCGTTACGGCCTTGAACTTCCGGCAGCTCGATAAAAGTTACCTTCATCGGCGCTTTTGAACCTTCCTGCCGCTCGGATGTCACTGCGGTACCAGGCGCCGCCTGAGCTGAGGCCGGTCCTTTTCTGATAAAAACTTTTACCCACATAAAAAGCATCAGCGCGATTAAGCAAAGAGCAAAAACAGTCTTTTTCTTGTCAGCTGTAAGCTGGCCAATCAACCTGCCAATATCGCTAATGTTATTTTCTGCATTTCGTTTCATTTGAATCCTGGTACCCTTAACTTTCGACTTAGCCCCGTGAAACATTAGCTCTGTAATAAATGACTATTTCAGTATCCATATTAACAATGCCGCTATAGCGGTCGTCGTTCTCGAATTTGGCCGTCTCAATACGAATATGCCTGCCAAGATTTTGCAACTGCCTTGAAAAATTAAATACCTCAGATAATCTGCCTTTGCACTGAATACGCACAGGTATGCAGGACAACTCATCCTTTTGGATTTCCTGACCCGGCGTAATCTGCTGTTCCTTCAGATTAGTCTGATTCATAAGCTCGGCGATTTGCTGAACAAACGGACCAAGTTCCCTCTGTGCCGGTATGCTGGTCTGATAATTTTCAAGCTCAGTCTGCAACGACAATAACTGCTCCTGAACTATTGACATCTGGCTGCCATCAGCCCTGCCTCTGGCTATGGCGAGCATCTGTTCATTTTTTAACTGTTTGACAGATTGGTTTTTTTTCTGTAATGGCATATAACTAAACAATACAAAACCGCCGGCCACCAGGACGGCTGTAAGAATAATTACTATTTGTTTTTTTTCTCTAATCAAGCTCTCTGCCTTCAATATTTTTCATATCTGGCGATAGTTTGCCAAATAACAGCTAATTTCAAACCTGCTGACCGGAATATCCGATGACGTCTTTTGCTCGCTGTCTTTGCCTGTATCAGATGAATCCGAAACTGTTTGCAGGGAATTTGAAGAACCGCTTTGCGTCTGTAGCTGAGCATTTCGAGAATAGCAAAGCACAACCGACGAAAAATACGGCGACTCCTCCAGTCTGCACATCAAAGCCGCCACATCGGCTGCATCCGACGCCACACCTCTAATCATAATCTTAAATCTTACGTCTCCCATCAGCGTTTGTGTTTTGGTAGAGTCATATTGTGCAGCTCTAACCATAGCAGCGACCTGCTCGGTGTTTTTGTTCTGCTGTTGTTCAAATCGCTCGGCGGTAATTTCCACTTTTCCGATAACTATTTTGTCACCTATCAGATAACTCATCTCGGCAAGCACATTGGCAAGATTGATTCTGGAGTTTGTTTTCAGAAGCACTGCCTGCTTTTTATTAAGCAGACTGATTTTCCCCTGAAGCTCCGCCAGCTTGGCTGAGGTATTCTCTGTCTGTTTCAGTTCAGCAGCATTTCCTGATATTTGAGTCTGGATTCTGGAGACGGAATGCAGATTCAAAAAATGCCATACAGTCATCACAAGCAATATACCGCCAAGGGCAACATATTGCGTACGATAACCGAACTGGCGTCTGCGCCCGCTCTTGTACCATTCTGGAAGAAAATCAATCTCTTTCATAGCCGCCTTATACATTCATCAGTTTTGACTGCTGAAACCTTTCGACAAATTCCAGCCCTTAAGACCAAGTCCCACAGCCACTGCCCATTCGCAAAGCTGGCCTCGCCTGTCGCCTTCAAAATTCAGATTTGACCTGTCGTTCGAAAGGTCAAATCCTCTAAAAGGTGCAGCGATTTCAATATTCACAGACAATTGTCGCCGTAACACATCCAATAATATATTCTCATTAACACACCCGCCGGCCAAAATTGCCCTTTCAACACGCCTGCCTCTGAACGTTACAGTGTAATATCTCATACACAGCGATATTTCCGCAGCAAGCTCTTCCGAAATAGAACTGACTGCATCCACAATCACCTGCCGAGTCGATGAGTCCATTTGCGGACGGTTTTCCACAGGCTGCTGATTATCCGCCTCAGAAGACTCGGATGATTTTTCCTCTGAAGCCGCACAGCGTAGTATTTCTTCTTCGCGAAGCTTTTTTCTAAGTATCTCGGCCTGACTTAAGCTGACGCCGAGTTTGGATGCAATTTGCTTATTAAAACTGTCTCCGCCTATCTCAATCTGTTTAACAAAGCTGATTTCTCCTCCCCGGCCAAAAACCACGGTGGTAAAACTGCTTCCCAAATCTATATAAATCGCTGCATTTTCCCAGTCTTCCTGACGGCGCAGCGACCTTTCAAAACTGCGAAACAGCGCACAGGGAATAGCATCTATAGCCACCGGCCTAAGACCAGCCGATTCCATCATTTCAATGTGGTTTTTTATTGTGTTATTATCTGTAGCCAGCAGGATGAATTCGTTCTTGGTCTCCTCCCCCTGACGAACATTACCGGCAACCATATAATCCATAGCATCCGCATTCGCATTCAGCCCAAAACGCTCGAATGCCTCCCGTCTGAGAATATGCTCTGTTTTTTCACCATCGGCCTCAGCCAGTCGCAGACTGGTGATTTTTAACTGGCCGCTCTGAAGACACGAAATAGCTTTTTTCCCGCGGAAATTTCCCTTCGCAAGAATTTGCTTTATCGAAGAGACAATGAATTCTCTTCTTTTTTGCTCATCCGAATTTATTTCCGGGTCAATATTTATCTGGTCTGCAGCGTGGACTGCAAGGCGATTGCCGTTCGTCATAAGCTGTATCATCTTGATAGAGCTATGCCCGATATCAATTCCGATAGGTCTTAAAGCACGATTTTTAAAACTCAAACTTATCATTTTACTTCCTGAACAACCCGCCGGTTACTGTATTGTGATAAAACCTGTAACAGGCTCAACATTAACAGTCGCTGTAATACTGCCGGCACTCAAGCTGATAGTTCCTTCGACGGTTAATCCCACCGGACTTCCAATAGGCTCAAACGTAACTGTATCGCCGGTCAAATTGGTGCTACTAATATTGACCTTGCTCAACCTGCTGTCGGTTTTAAAATTAATAGTATAAGGAAAGCCTTTTTTCACAGGATGATTTATTACAGTTCCCGTCTGGTCTTTTATACTGTAACTTTCCGTAGTATCATTAAATACGACCGAGTAATTTTGTCCCCTGCTAATCGCCATACTTCTTGCATACTCAAGGTCGGATGCAATCATATTTGCCGCAGAGCGAATCTGCATATCGGCCCCGGAGCTGAACATCGGAATCGCCGCCATTGCCGCTATCGACAGAATCACAACAACTATCAGCATCTCTATAAGTGTGAATCCCTTTTGATATTTCTTCACACAAGACATCGTTAGCAACCTTTCTTTTTGTTCTTTGTATATCATCGCACCAGCCTCCACTGTCTATTTCGTCCCATTAAGGGTTACTCTTCACCAGATTTTTCTTTTCTTATGCAGATAAAGTCTCATAACCATCAAAGCCACAATCCGTCAGCAGTTACTCACCTAAAATCTTTTATAGATTTGATTCGATGCTTTTATAAAATGCTCCAGCCGCCTGTCCCCACCGCTTTTTGGACCCTCCGTTCCAATAAACTATTGCTGCTTTGGCAGGTTCGGCTGTAATCGTAACAGCAGGATTGCTTTCATCGAGTTTCCAGCGTCCGATAAGACCACTGGTAGTACCACCATTCTTTACAATTACTATGTCATTAACATCCAAATTTCTGTTATAGACCTGTACATCATCAATCCAGCCGTTCCAATACCTGCTGGTAAGCTGCGCATTCTCACCAATCATCACTTTGTAATTGTTCGTCTGTATCAGACCTGATGTTGTTTTGGAAACATCAAGAGTACCATCAACGTAAAGATAAATATTGTTTCCGTCATAAACACCAGCCACATGATGCCACTGGCCATCATTTACCGATTTAGTACTCTCAATATTCCCATAAGTGTTGTGAGAAAGACCAGTGCAGGCAAACTCTATATGATTTGTGCTTGCCCATCTCTGGAGCCGCCAGGCGCTGTCGCCTTTAGTAACGATGGCCTGATAACCTCTGTCGAATGCACCGACTTTAATCCAGGCTGCGACCGTAATTTGACTGGTAATGTCAAAAGCAGCTTCATTTTGAACCTCAGCGTAATCATCGACGCCGTCAAATTTGGCTGCCCCGTTGATTTGGCCAGTGGACCATTCGGGAATACCACGCAGGACAGCATAAGCCTTGCTCGAGGATGAATCTGCGGTTGTCTCAAACAATCCGCCATTAGTAAAAAGTCCGCCGAGCGTATCGACATTTGCATTGCCATTGACAAGCACACGGCCATTAACAGCAGCGAGTCCCTCAATCGTCAGGCTGACACTATCTTGTATCAGCAAATCGCCGGTAACATACAAAGCAGGCAGATTTTTGCCGGCAATTATGTTAGCAGTTCCGCTTACTGTCAGGTTTCCTTCTACAAGCAGCATACCGTTGATTTGAACATTACCAGCCAACTCCAGATTACCTGTGCGGAGGTAGTTCCCGTCAAAATTGCCGGAGATGCTGCCGGAACTGATTGTTTGCACACTATAATTCGAGACAAAATCTGCGATTGTTATCGCAGGCCAGGCCAGCGAAAGCTCACTGGTGGTATACTGTCTTCCGGTTTTGGTGCCGCTAAAAGAGCCGGCAAACACATCCCCATAAATTACGTCAGCACCTTTCAACACGCCATTACAGAACACATCTGCCTTTATCGCTATACCTGGCCAGAAAACTGTATTTGTGCCGCTCCACAGACCTATACAGGGGTCCAGACGCACTTTTGCCGTCCGGCTGCTAAAACCTGTCCGCTCACCGCTTTTAAGCCGGTAGGCATTGCAGTCAATAATATAATTACAATAATCATTCGGCTCGGAATTATCACGGGCAACTTTAATATCGTAATAGTCATTGCCGGCAACAAGCTGCTGACCTGTACAACCGCTCCAGTTTTCGCTGACATCCTGCGGATTCAGAATAAATCCTTTTCCGTGTTCCACGCCTGACTCGGCTAAATAATCCATCTGAGTACGCAGAACCATATTGCGGCCGCAGGCCAGTTCCACATCGCTCTGCGAAAGGAAACCCAGCGACAAAATCGTTATCGCCATAACGATAAACAGCACTACAAGTAGTGCTGCTCCCCGTTTTTCGTTACTATTATGGTACGCCATATTCATAAATTTAATCATCGTCGCTTACAATCGTACTGCCATTCAGCAAATTACCCGCCCAGCTTCGCAGGCTGGTGTTAAGCCGGTACTGATGAACAATACCATTCTCGGTCATCTGATAAGCAATATTAATACTTTTGCTGCGAGGCGGAGTCTGGTCAAAACTAAACTGCACATTGCTGCACTGCGGAATAACAAAAAAAGAGCCGACGCCCGGCTCCTGAATTTTTATGTAGTTACGCGACGCACCGGCCTCGAGCGTAACAAGCTCATCTGTAGTAACATTATTATCCCCGTTACTATCCTGCCAGAGAACAACACTGCCTGTCCCGGCATTGTAACTATAAACAAGCCTGCACCGGTGAATCAGCTCCGTAAGCTTCAGGGATGCAAAGCGAATTTGCGCCTGCTTGAAACTTATGTCCTCCGTCGCACTGCCCGATGAACTCATAGCAAAAGCGAGCGTAGCCGCCGCAGCAAGAATAATGCCCGTAACAACCATTGCTACGAGCAGCTCCGCAAGAGTAAAACCACATTTATTTTTTGTCCTAATCATTTATCTGGTTACAAGACGATTTATTTGAGCAATCTCACGACCGTTATAATTAATCCGCACCGTAGCAAGAATATACACAGCAGGCAGCGTCATACTTTCCTGCGGGACATTAACATATACACAGGCAGCCGACCTGCTGAAATTTGCATACATCGGGTCT
>CAZYWY010000079.1:0-1926 GCA_964651605.1 uncultured Pirellulales bacterium
AAGTCTGGCAGCTCCTTCAACCACACAGGCTGGGCCTATTTTAAGGTTTTTCAGGCCTCGGCAGTTCAAAAGCAGGGCGGCTTTGCCTACAAGACCGAGCGTGCCGACAACCGAGCGGGTGTAATCGGCTGCCATTTTCTGCAAAGATTTGATTACAGCCGGGCGATGGCGGTAGAAAGCGATTAGATAGGCTGTTTGAGTGGACAAGTGGTCGTAAATTGGTATCTGCCTGCCGCCTGCTTCATTAACAGCGGCAACCTCTGTTCCATTACCAAACGAACTTTGGCCCTCTACAGCCAGAACGTCGATGTTTTCTATTACAGCGTCATCTTCAATCTGATAGTTTGCTATATAGTTGTTAACGTGGTTTATAAGGACATTATTGCCGATTATGCAGTTATGAATCACAGCATCGCTGATACCAGATGTTTTTTTTATTCCACCTGGAAAACAGACGTATTTCTCGAATACACCAAGCATGATTTGTCCGCTGAAAACCGTTGTTCTGACTTTTTCCGGGTTGAAGCCTTCGGCAACACGGACTTTCGACCAGTCATCGCAACTGCAACCCTGATTGGTCAGCCGGTTAATCTGCTCTTTTGAAAGAGCCAGAAACTTTCTACTGCTCCAGGTTGATTCTGATGTCATTTTACACTCCGTTATCCGTTATTTAGAGCTTATTAAATTTCCGAAGCTCAGTTCAGACGCTGCAAATTTAACAACAAATCTTACACAGGCCGATTGTATTAAGCAATATATTTAACAGTCTCTTCGTGAGTTGTTGAACTTTTGGGTGCGTAGTTGCTGAAAGGATATTTATAAATCACAGACCGTTATACTGGCTTAAAATGCAGAGATTGCCTTAGTGCATAAAAATAAAAGAAATTTGTGTAAAATCTTAAGTAATTAGTTCGTTAAAGCCGATGTTTAGTATATATAGAGGGATGATAATTTGCGATATTTAGCTGTGAATTGGTTACTAACGTAGGTTGATATTATGCCAAATCAGGCAAGGGTTGCGAAAGTACTGGCATCGCTGCTTGCTTCAATGACGTTAGGAGCGGTGGTTTTAATGGTGCTGGGACATAATCCGCCCGCAGCGGGACCTTTTTCTCTATGGACATACTATCGCCTTGACCCCGTGAAAGATTCGATAACTTCACAGGCTGCTCAGTCACCCGAACGGTGGAAAAGCATAGAAATATTTTACAGCGATACAGATTCAGGCAACATAGAACAGTTAGCCAAACTCAACGGCCTTAGTGATCCGGATGGTATTAATTGTCACTTCTGTGTGTTTAACGGACGGGGAGGCATCGATGGTCAGATTCAACCGACTACAAAGTGGCAAAGACAATGGCCTGCTGTCCCGGACACAAAATGGTATGGTAACAGCCAGACAATCCGTATTTGTGTGGTAGCCGACAACAAGACTGCCCAACCAACGGATTGTCAGGTCAAGAGAGTGCAGGTTCTTGCAGAAGAGCTATGTAGAAAATTTTACATCAAACCTGAATCAATTTACTACCCCAGTAACTGGCGGTAAGCCGTTCATCTCATAAGCGACTTGTAAAAGAGCTTTTAACGATTTTTATTGCTATAAAAAAAACTGGACGTGTATCTAAAAGACACACATCCAGTCGCTTAAAGGAGGGCGGTTACCTAAATTGGAAATTTTAAGAAAAGTTTATTTGCAGCATTTTCCTCTTTCAGGTTGAATCCCAGTCACTGAAAATCTTTTGCCGGCACCCCTAAGCCGGCCATTTAATATCTCATCCTAAATAAAAAACCTTAAAAACATCGTGTTTTATTTATTTTGCTGTTTCCTGGCTAATATCCTTGTTTTACAAATCTGTCCTGGTACCGGCTTGAAAATCCAGCGTAATACCCTTTTTGTCAATTCCCGCAGTGCTGAAACATTCTCAG
>CAZYWY010000079.1:1936-7382 GCA_964651605.1 uncultured Pirellulales bacterium
CCCTTATTAAGGACAACGCCGCCTTGATATCTATTGCGAATTTCCCTTTCATATATCCTTCTACCCTCGGCAATTCGTCCAATATATATTCCTATTCACTGCCGAAAGACGAATATCCTGCCTGTTTTTATTGCAAATTTTGTTTTAAATAATAAAAAAAATATCTGCATAACGAGGTTCTGACTATATAAAAGGTATTTTTTCGCTGAATACAGAGGTTTTATTAGGACTTTACGGGAATATTTTTTATTGATAGTGATTTCTGCTATAGATTCAAATATGTTCAATATTATCAGAAACCACAGCAGTGCCGATACTAAATGCAGATATTGGTCTGATTTTATAAGGTTTTATTACTTTGGTTGTGTATTGAGTCATGCCTATTGGTTATGCAGTAGATGACCATCCCCAGCAGAAGAACCGCTGCAAGGACAACGAGACTCTTGGGCTGATTGCCCCAGGCAAAGGTAATAGTACTGTATATCAGAAAAGCGCAAATACAGCAAAAAACTATAGTTGTAAATGGATAGCCTGTAACGCGGTAAGGTCTTTCTATGTGTGGTTCCTTTCTGCGAAGGACTATAACCGCCAAACTTGTCGCAAGGTAGAAAGTATAAACCGGCGCTGCGGTGTAGACGATTGTGTCTATAATAGAACCGAAAGCTGCAATCAAGACAATGGCAATAATACCCTGTATCGCAAGCGCCCAGGCAGGGGTGCCTGTATGTGAGTTCCATTTCCCCAATAATCTAAAAATCCAATTTTCGGCACCAAGGGCGTAAGATATTCGTGCGCCGGTAAAAATCAGACCGCTGACGGCACCCAATGCGGAAATGCAGACCAGTGCGCTAATTAGTTTGCCTCCTATGTCTGGAAAAGCGGTCTTGATAGCGTCAGCAGCAACCGCTTTTGAGCCGGACAGTCCTGAATAACCTAATGAGTAAAGAAACGCCCCATTGACCAAAAGATAAAGCACTGTAACGGTTACAGCACCGAGTACCAATGCCCTGACTATATTTTTCCGGTGGTCTTTTACTTCTGCTGCAACATACGCCATTTCATTCCACCCGCCATAGCAGAATAACACAAAAACCAGTGCCAGGCTGAGGGGCGGCTGCCAGCCGGTTTCGGTTACAACTACAGGAGTTACGGGTTTGGAAAACAGTGCCACGCCGAAAACAGCCAGCAGTCCAAGTGCTTTGACGGTCGTTAAAATATTCTGGGTCCATTTGCCTTCTCTGACGCTTAAGATGTGAATTAGTGTCAATATTATTACTGCTGCTGCGGCAAAAGCCCGTTCGCTGTATTCCGGGTAATCTTTGAGCGGGTCGAAGATTGCACGAGCATAAGTTGCAAATGCAAACGCCATTATGGCGATATCTCCCGGACGGATTATTGCGAGCTGACCCCATCCGAACAGATAACCTGCCCATTTGCCATAAGCTTTGCTGAGATAGACATAGTCCCCGCCTTCCTTTGGATATGCAGTTGCCAGTTCGGCATAACCCAGTGCCCCAAATAGCGATAGAAGACCCCCGACAGCCCAGATGGCAAAGACGCCCCAACTGTTTCCGGCGCCCTTGGCGATGTCTGGAGCCAGCTTATAAATTCCAGCTCCGATAATAATACCGACGATGATACAGGTTGAATCGAAAAGGGACAATTCTTTTTTGGGTGTTGCCTGCATAAGTGGTTTCACCAAGACCGATGTCTCCATTTAATTACTGTGATATGTTTATCTTTACTTTTGCAGAATTATACAGGTTATATTTTATTCTGAAAATAAAATTATGCGGATTTAGCAGTCTGGTTCGTATTAACAGTAGTTAAATTTTTGCCTTGTTTTTTTTAAGAGTAATACTCATCCCTGCATTTTGCTGGTTGACGAAAATCGTATCAAGGTTAGGGTCTGAAGTAGCGGCTGAGAAATAGTCCGGCATTTGCGAGGCTCTGTCGGTTGTGTGGTACGCCAGAATAAGCCCGCCCGGGCGTACCAGCGGCAACAGCTTGTTAAAATAGTCGATATAGCCGGTTTTGTCAGCGTTAAGAAAGAGAATATCAATTGGTTCAGTGAGTTTTTTCACCGTTTCATGAGCGTCGCCCTCGACGAGAGTAACAATGTTTTCCACACCGGCCTTTTTAAAGTTCTCACGGGCTGTCGCTATATATTCGTAATCTAATTCGTGCGTGGTTATTTTGCCGCCTGTGGCTCGCAGTGCAAGGCAAAACCAAAGGGTCGAGTATCCGTTGTATGTGCCGAGTTCGACAATATTTTTAGCACCGGTCGATTCGGCGAGCATCCGCAGCAATCTGCTGTCCTCAAGTGTAACAACCCCCCAACTCTCAGACCGTGCGATTTCCTCGAGCAAATCCAATATTTTTTTCTCGCCATCGCTGGCTGCCAGAGGTTTTTTTTCGGCAGAGGGTCGCCCCTTTAGGTCCCATCGTCCAAGTATTGGCTGCTCTTGTTTGACAGCCATCCCCACCGCTGCCAGTGATATTACAGATACAAGAACTGCAAAGACAATTTTTGTGGACATCTCTTGCCTCCTGTAATTTTGTCATATTGAGTAATAATGCTGTTATGGTCCGGTACGGGTTTTTCGCAATATGTCCCAGTATGCACCGCGTGCGCCTTTGAGAATTTCATTTTGTAAAATAAGATTGTCGTTGTAATTGTAACCATCGCTGTCCACATTTTCCGGGATTTGTTTCCCGGCCTGGCCGGCAGGGGGAAAAAACCTCTTGTCACCGCCTATCATTTCTGTTACAAGCTCGGCAGGATTTTCGCCCAGAGCTTCCGAAATGTAGAAAGTGGGTCTAAGCAAATCTAAAGGGCCGGAGTATTTGCGGCAAATGCTAAAATCGTTGCCCTGACTAATCTGATGAACAACTATTTTCTTCATCTCGGTTCCGGGATACACCCGCACACCGAGGGCGGCTCCGGCACAGTCCGGGTCAATTTTTTTAACGAAATCTATTGTTTCCCTGACACTCTGCGGCGTCTCGCCTGGTCCGCCAAGTAAAAGGTCGAGCATAACGGTGATTTTGTTTTCTTTGCACAGTCTGACTGCCTGGGCAATATCGTCTCTGCTGTGCTGATGTCGATAAGTCTTCAACATCGATTCACAAGCCGAATCGGCGGTAAAATCTATACCGACACAGCCGGCACGTGACATCGCCTCTGCCAGCTCGGCATCGAATGGCACCGGCAGCATATACGTGTACCAGCGAATTTTATCACCCAGACCTCTGCGGCTCAATTCCTCGCAAATCGCCAAGGCGTGAGCTCGTGACAGATTAAACTCGCTGTCACATATATGTAGAACATCTATTCCCTGCTGTAACAATGATTGTACCTCATCCGCAACCTCATTAGGTTTCCGCAGGCACAATTTGTTTCCTTTGGCCAATGGGTCTGCACAGTATGTGCACTTGCGATTACAGCCTCTTTGGGTCTCTATGCCGCATTGTCCGCCGAGTTTGAAATAGGCGAGGTTGTCGATGTGATTACGAGCGGTATGGTGTGAAAGCTCGTCAGGCCAGGCTGGTGGATTGCGATGGATTGTGTTGTTTTCTCGCCAGAGCAGCCCCGGCACATCGGAGAAATTTCCAGATGCTCTGAGCTGGTTAATAAGGGCTATTATTGCCGAAGTTCCGTCACCGCAGATGCCGAAATCGGCGTTGCACTGCTCGAATATCCGCTCGGCGAATATTGAGTACCCGACGCCGCCGAGAACAATCTTTGCATTGCTGATTTTGCGGATTGTATCGATGGTTTTGTTAAGGCCCGGAACGAACCAGTCGGCGCTGGGCCAGAAACTGTCATCGGCGTTGCGGAAAGACAGCCCCACCAACTGCGGTTCACGGGAAGTGAAATAATCTCTCAACGCTTTTTCCGGCTCCTTGACCAGGCACAGGTCGAGGACTTCCGTTTGTATGCCTGTGCTGCAGGTCGCCCCGGCAATATAATCCAGACCAATCGGCCCAATCGGGGGTGACATTCTGTTTGTGTTGATTAAAGTGAGCATCCTGTTTTCAGCAAATAAGCCGGCAAGTACAGAAATCTTCGGGCGAAAAAAAGGGCTGATATAATATCAGCCCTTTAGCAGACAACAAATTTGTACTATGAAAAAACTTTTAGAACTTATAAGATGCACTCAAACTCATCCAGGTTTCACTATCCTTATTCACCGATTTATCCATACTTATCTGGTGATAAACTCCCGGTGTCAGAGAAAAGTTTTCTTCAATCTGGTAATCTGTCGAAGCGCCAACAACAAGGTCAGACCAGTCGTGGTCAACATTTGCACCGTTGGGGCCGACACCATCGTTATATACAAGTTCTGAATGCAGATTCAATTTTCTGTCCAGGTTTGTCAGCGGACAGATGTAGGGCAGAGCATAATCGAGCATAAAAATATGTGCAAAGCCGGAGGCTGTTCCACCAACCGGAGATTTCGCACCGACGAAAGTACGGCTGCCGCTTGGCCATAATTTAACAAGTGCATAAGAAGGTACCAGACCTTCGACCTGCAAAACATTGGGTAGAGACATAACTGCGTTTATTTCCTGAAGGTCTATAGCTTCATCGCTCGTGTGGCTGCTAATACGCGGATAGTTGTAATAGACATAAGCGAGTCTGTAATCAATCTCCATCTGGTCTTTCTCAAGCAGTTTGCCGAGATAATACAATGAATAATCCCATCGTTGAGCGTCAACAGCACTAATTCCGGGGGCAATATGACCGGAGCCGTTTGCAATATGACCGGTAACATTGAGTCCGAGACCTAATTCGGGGCATAATAAATCCACGGAGGCATGAGTTGCGGTCTTGTCTCCATAGACCTCAAAGCCTCGCCAGATATACTTGCTCGTGAATGTCAAATCAGCCGTTCCCTTAAGCGTGTAATCCTGAGCAAAGCCCAGAGTTGACGCCGCCATTAACAATACGGCACTTGTGAGTAATAGTTTTTTCATAGTCATCTCCTTTACAATAAACTGCCCTTTTTTTCCAGTTTTCTCTTACAATAACAAATACGCCGTGATGCAAAACCGGCCTTTGAATGCCGATATAGTAAATAACGCTAAATATTTTAGGCATAAGTTCCAATAGTACAACAAAAAATCGAAAAAAAATAAATTTTTTTTGCTATGACTGCAGAACAGAAAAACAAACAGATATGAAAATGCTATGTAAAAGACTTGAGAATGTTGTCATTCCGAGCGAAGACTGCGAAGCAGCCGAAGTCGAGGAATCTAATAAAAAATAGATTTCCGAAGCGGGCACAAAGCGTGTCTCCGCTTCGTTCGTCCCGACAAGTCGGGACTCATACTGATTGTGAATATTTAATGCGCTGAGCATATAAACTCAAATAATGTTCTTATGGTAGATGACTGCTCTTGAACCAGTTCTTACTAAGAAGCTCTAACAAAATGAATCGTG
>CAZYWY010000080.1:0-7349 GCA_964651605.1 uncultured Pirellulales bacterium
CGCCGACGATGCGGCCGTCCGGCAATTCGCCGCCGCCAAATTTTTTAGCAACAATCCCAACTTCATCAGGCCCGACATTGATAATAGATGTTGCAACTGCGGCAATAAAGACCAGTAACACAATAAAGACAATGATTATCGGCCCGAATAGTTTAATATTGAAATTCGGGAATCTGGTTTCATAAATAGTCATGTCTGTTCTCCTAAAATTTTATCTGACATTTCCCATATTAAACGCTTGGCTACGCAAACAAGCATTTCGAATTCCATAGTAATATCAAAATCTCCCTCGAATTACAATAATCCAAAGTCTTTTTTACGAATTTGCTAATTCCGCCAAAATCCCTCCATAAACTCTATAATATCCAAATCCATATTAAATGCAATACTATAATCCGCCAGACGAACCCGTCAGACGAACGGCGGATAAATATGGTAAATCTTGTTGTTGCGGGTTCATTTTCTCAAGAACAGGCTGCCGGGCAGGCTGTAAGAGAAAAGGCCAGGGCTATGGCCTGACCCCCGAAAACTGTACCATTGAGAATTAGAGAGTATCCAATAAAATGGTTCTCACTCATGATATTGGTAAAGAATAACAACATAATTTGGCGTTTAAGGCATATTTGGCCGATATATTATTGGACAAATTGTCATATTTTACATGGAGGCTCAATATGCCGGAACAAAAATGCCACGACAATAACCTCAAAGAGGTCTACCTGTCTTTCTTCGCCTGCCCAAACAGCGAGTGTGCCGACTTCAACCACTTCGGTGCCGGCAATCTATCCATCGCTGAATGGATGGGTAAAGACAAAGCGATTCGTCGGCTGTACTGCAAAACCTGCGGCCACCGCTTCAGCGAACGAGAAGGTTCACTTATGCAGGATACCAAACTTGCACAAGTCGATGTTGTACGCATCATCAAATGTCTCGGCCACGGCTGTTCTGTCGAAGCAACAGCAGATATTTGTGAAATCGCTCCCCGCACCGTACAGCGGCTATTGGAAAAGGCGGGCAAACGTGCCGATGATTTCCATCGCTTACAACTTGAAAATCTTGGTAGTCCCATCGAAGCCGTACAGATGGATGAACTGTATGGTAAGACTGTCAAATCCAAACAAGGCAGAGAGGTTATTAAAGTACCCAAAAAGCTGCGTAAGCGGCTCGGTAAAAAAAGGGCGAGACATGGCTTCATACGGCTCTGGCCGTAAAAGAGAGGTTTCTGCTCGAATCCATCATTGGTCCTCGCACGCTCGAAACTGCCATACAGTTGACTGCTTCGGTGGCTATATATTCCAAGGGTACCCCCTTGATTCTTATCGACGACCATTTGCCGTATCCGCAGGCAATACTTCAGGTATTTGGAGATATAAAACATCGTCGCCGCAAAAACGGGAAAGGCAGATTCAAGTATCCAGGACTCAAACCGCCGCCGGATTTGCAGGTGGGTGTTGTAAAGAAACTTCGAGACGACAGAGGCAATTTGCTGAAAGTATCGAGCAAGGCGTTGTTTGGTACAAAGAAGGATATAGAAAAGAGAATACGAGAATTGGGTATAGGTCAAAAGATCAATACCTCTCATATGGAACAGCTCAATGGAACAATCAGAGGTCAGCAGGCTCGACTGATCAGACGTACCCGAAATGGTTCTCACCGCGAAGAGTTGCTGCAGTATTCGCTCTGGCTGTGGCGGGATTTGTACAATTGGACAAGAATGCATTATTCGCTGCTGAACGAGACACCGGCGATGGCATTGGGGCTGACCAGTGTGGTTTGGTCTGTATTGAAGTATGTTTTGTATCCGGTTCATGTTTGCGACCTTATGCGCATAGACTGGGCCGAGCAGCGTAGCAGCGTGCTGGAATCAGCCGTTGATCTTTATAAAAGTAATAAACTTTTACCAATATCATGAGGTAGTACCACTTTTCAGGATTCCGCAAAAATACCATAAGGCATCCCTAAGATAGTGCGGGTTGACAACACAAATTGTCACAGAATCCGCCCTCGCTTATGAAATATATAAGCGGATGCGGAATGTCTATTTATGGCTCAGGCTACTGCAGGCTGTGGGGGTTGCGGGGTCTGCTGGAATTGCAATTTCGCCTGGCCAATCAAATAGAAGCTGCCTGTGATGCAAATCAAATCTTCCTTGCTGACGGCGCTGGCGGCAAGCCGCAGGGCCTGGCCCAGACTTGCGGCACTCTGGCACATCTTGCCGCAGATTTCAGCGTACATCTCCGCCAGGTCGAAGGGCGAGGCCGCCTTAACAGAATTGCTGCGAGTGAAAATCACCTTATCCGCTCCATATTGTAGCTCTTCGAGCATTCCTCTGATATCCTTGTCGCAGTTACAGCCGAAAATTACTATCATCGAGTCATAAGGAATGTTCTGGCCGATTGCGTGGATGAGTGCCCGTATGCTGGCTGCGTTATGAGCGGCATCAATAAGGACTCTCGGGTCCTCGCATATCATCTCCATCCTGCCGGGCAGTGACACTTTTGCCAGTCCCTCGGTTGCCTTGTCGTTGTCGATTTTGTAACCGAGCGATTTGAGTTTGTCCAGCATTGCCAGAGCCAGTCCGCAGTTGATTGCCTGGTGTTTGCCGTGCAGCGGCACCTTCAAATGCTCAAATTTGCTTGTCGGAGTTGTCAGGCAGATTCTCGTATGCGGGCCATGTTCTCTGGTTGTCTCGAAGCGATGCGAGAAATCAATGTCACCGCCTGTTATACTCAAAGGAGCATTCACAGCCAAAGCGCAGGATTTTAAGACGTTAATCGCAGCCGGCTCCTGCTGAACGGTAACAACCGGCACACCGGCTTTGAATATGCCGGCTTTTTCCCTGGTGATACAGTCAATGGTCTGTCCGAGCTGCTGCTGATGGTCGATACTGATGCTCGTAATCCCGATTATATCAGGCATAATGACATTTGTGCTGTCCAATCTGCCGCCTAGGCCAGTCTCAATAACCGCAATATCGACCGTTTTATCGACAAAGTACATAAACGCCATAGCTGTCATTATCTCAAAAAAGGTCGGCGGGTCAGTCTTCGAGAGTTTTTCAACCGGTGTGTAAATACGATTAAGCAAATCGAGCATTTCATGCTCAGTTATCATTTCGGAATTTACCGCAATCCGTTCGTGCAGGTGCAATACGTGCGGAGAGGTATATAAGCCGATTTTATAGCCATTCGCCTCAAGCATTTTGGCCAGCATTGTGGCGGTTGAGCCTTTGCCTTTTGTACCTGCTATATGAATCGTACGGAGTTTTTTATGTGGATTGCCGAGCAGCGAAAGCAATTTTTGCATCCTGTCTAAGCTGAAAGTCGTAACATTATATCGCAGGACTTTCTCGGTTTCATAGTTGGTTTTTTCAAACAGATATTTAATGGCTTGCTGATAGCTGTGAAAAGGCTTCCTGCTAATCAGCTTGGCCGTACCCTTCTTGGGGACAGAAATAGTTTTTACCTGTTTCTTTCCGGTTGTTTTCGTTGACTTTGTCATAAAACTTCATTATATGAATCTATATGCCAATAGTCAATATTGATTTGGCACAAGAGCCGTATCAGAATAGCTGTATATCTCATAAGGTCTTATATATGCTTAACTTATAAACACAAAACTACGGATTTATTATCTTGAAGAATAGAGACAATATAAATATTACTAATTATATAATAAATATAGCTTATAATACAAGACAGATGTCTCTTTTTATCCTGGACAGTCTAAATCAGCTTATATGGCCAGCCGTCTGCATTATGTGCCGGGACAAAATTTACCAGACCTCCGGCGGTCTGTGCCGGAGCTGCTGGCAGGAGCTTTCAGCTTGTACGAGTGCTGAATATTGCCGTCGCTGCGGTAAAGACGCATCCAAAGCTGCAATAGTCGAGGGAGTTTGCCCCGATTGCCAGGGCAGGGAAATAGAGCTTGATTGCATCGCCCGTGCGGGTATTTATGATAAAATTCTCAGGAAAATGGTCGTCTCTTTCAAAAACGGCAGGACCGAACTCGATGCGATATTAGGTTTTTTGGCTGATTCTGCACTGCAGGGAAGCGGCTTCGAGAAAGATATCGAGCTTTTTGTGCCTGTCCCGCTGCACTGGTCAAGGCGTCTTATTCGTGGTTACAATCAAAGCGAAGTTATCCTCAGACGCCTTAAAAGCAGAAAAATCGCCATCAGCACAGACCTTGTGCGCATCCGCAGAACCAAACCTCAACCCGTAATGGTAAGCCCGACCGCCCGCGCAAAGAATGTAGCAGGTGCTTTTTCTGTCCGCAGGGGACATAAATTCGCAGGGCGAAATATCTGTCTTGTCGATGATATTAAGACAACTGGGGCTACGCTGAACGAATGCGCCAGAGTGCTGCGGCAGGCCGGCGCTGCGAAGGTGTTCGCACTGGTTTTAGCCGTCGCCGGCCAGAAACTTGCATAAAAAGAGCATAGAAGACACCAGCAATTCTAAGCCGGTTTTTCTTCGATACCGGTTATTGTGGCATCAAGACCCAATATAACCGCTTTCACTGCCGGGTCGTTCAGTAGTTTTGTTCTTCTTTGGCCATCACCTTTTTGCGTATTCTCAACAGAAGCCTGCTGATTTTGTTCTTTTGTGTCAACCTCAAATTTCAACTTTATTGCCGTTGTGAAATGCCTGCTGAGCAGACTTTGAACCTGCTCGGCACGACCATTGCGAAGGCACATATCCTTATGTATTTGCGTTGATAAACATAACGTCAGCAGTCCTTGAGCAAATTCGCTCGGCTCGGCGCAGCTCAGCAGCCTGCCGGTGCTGGGGCCAAGTTCAGTCGTAATAATATCCAGCAGACTTTGCCATTGCTCTTTGATATACTGGATATTGAGTGTCTTGATATCAGATTCTTTGTGAATTGCCTGCTGCGGCTGATTATACTCGGCAGGTTGAACTTCTCTAATTTGAGGTTGCGGAGCTGTTACTTTTTTTTTAGCAGCAGAATCAGCGGGAACAGATGTACCAGCCCTGGCCTGCGACAACAATTTATCGACATCAAGGAAATGTTCGCTCAACGCAAGCCGAAGCATCGATGCCTCCAGCAAAGCCCTGCTTGTGTCGCTGTTTTTAACAGCCCATCGCAGTTTTTCAAGTGTTGCAATATTATAAATAAGGCCCGGCGAATCATATTTTTCCGACAGGGCAGCGGCTCTTTTTCGCTGCTGTTCGGTCATAATAACAAGCCCGCTGTTTGCCCCTGCCGACTTGATGACAAGCAGGTCTCGCATAGAATCAATGGCTGAATCGAGAATTTGCACCTCGCTGTTTCCGCCGACGATTAGCTGCTCGAGCACCTCAAGCACACCTGCTGCATCACCATCGCCGATGTGTTCGATGAGCGTCCAGATTTTTTCGCTGTCGGGTCTGCCCAGAAATTCTTCGAGCAGTCCGACCGTCAGAGGCTCGACGCCGGAGCTGATTAATCTATCTAAAAGGCTCAGGCCGTCCCTCATTGAGCCGTTTGCCATTTTCCCAAGAGACAGTACAAAATCATCCTCGTACTTTATTCCTTCCTTTCCGAGAATAAGTTTTAGCTGCTCGGCTATAACAGCCGGCGATATATTGCGGAAGTCAAACCTCTGGCAGCGGGACTGAATGGTGGGGATAACCTTGTTCGGCTCGGTGGTTGCAAGAATAAATTTTATATGGCTGGGCGGCTCTTCAAGCGTTTTGAGCAGGGCATTGAATGCGCTTTGTGTGAGCATATGCACTTCATCGATGATATAAATCTTATATCGTGAACGGGCAGGTCGATATATGGCATTGTCTCGCAGCTCACGGATTTCATCGACTTTGTTGTTTGATGCACCGTCAATTTCAATAACATCAATATCTTCGCCGAGATTGATTGCGACACAGCTTGCACATTTGCAGCAGGGCTGTGTGGTTGGCTTGTCGGCTGTAAGACAGTTAAGAGCTTTTGCGAGGATTCTTGCCATTGTGGTTTTGCCTACCCCGCGTGTGCCGGTGAAAAGGTATGCGTGGGCGACCCGGTCGGTTTTGATTGCATTTTTCAGCGTTTGTGCAATCGGGTCCTGCCCGACGATGTCATCGAAACTCTGCGACCTGTATTTTCTTGCTAAAACTGTATATGCCATTTTTGTTTTCGATTTCAATATCACCGATAATATCGGTAAATGAAAATTTATGCGAATAAATCTCTCTCGATTAATCTTATGTATTTATTGACGAAAAACATATCAGGGTCGTGTTTGGTTGGTCTGACTCTGATTTCAAATTGTGGTTCTTCTGGTTTTTCATTATCGAACATAACCAGCCCAATACCGAAGATTAAACATAGAGAATCAAGCTTTGAAATATCATCCGGCAATGAGTTGTTAGGAATTACGATATACGATTTATGACTGAAGAGTTTATAAGAACAAGCTTGGCCAAATGCGGTTATCAAATCTCTTGAATCAGATTTAATCTCAACCGAGACTATTTCCGTTGATGATTTGATTATATCACTTCGCAGTGATTCACGTATTCCTATTACATCAGGAGTTCCCCATTTATCTTTGAATTTACTGCCTCCCAAAGGGATTGCTTTGGTACATTCTTCTAATTCCTGAACAAGCCAGTCTGCGAATGGCTTATAGAAGTCTTCCTCTTTAATCTTTATTTTTTCTGTGAGTATAGGAGTTGTTGTTTTTTCTTGTGTTGATGTATATTCATCTCTGAATGAAATATGTCGGAAAAGTCCACGTGCCGGTTTATAAACTTGTTGCGGCGAATATGTATCTAAATTCCAGATAGCTCCTCTTATCGTATTTTCAGGAAATTCTGGGAACTCATCGTGTATTGCCTTTTTTAGCCTTGAGTAACGAATACCAGAAGGTATAGATTTGACCAATTCTATGGCTTTTGCTCTGATTTGTTCAGTTCTTGTTGACATAACCTGCCTGTTCAGTTTTGAGATTGTTATCCAGAAATTTTTTATCCTTACCATCCACAAGACATTTGTTTGCGGTGTTTAGAATTCTATTTAATATTTTTATATAGATTTTCCAATCCGTCATACAAACAAATCCAAAAGAAGTTCTTTTCTCTGTGAAGATACTCTTTGCTCAGCATATTCACAATATTGCGGGTTAATTTCGATTCCTATATATTGTCTGCCGAGTTTTTTTGCTACCACTGCGGTTGTCCCTGAACCGAGAAACGGGTCTAACACAATATCATTTTCCTTTGTCAGCAGTCTTAGAAACTCCTGAATCAAATATTCAGGATAAACCGCGGGATGAATATTACCTTTTCTCGTCTCAACCGGACTTTCAATAATATCTTTTTTAATGGACTTGCCGTAGATTTTGATTATTG
>CAZYWY010000081.1:0-7331 GCA_964651605.1 uncultured Pirellulales bacterium
ATTTTGTATAATCAGCCGCCTAAGACCGCATAACTATCCTGCCGAGACACCTCCTGAGATGATAAAGGCCATTGCTTTTGAGCCTTCAATATTCAGCGGCTGGACAGACTCTTTTGGAAAAAGCAGGACATTACCGGCGAAATTATATGATTGAGGCACATAGACGGCGACATAATCTTCAAGGCCGAAATTCTCAAGGCTTTCTCTGGTCATAAAACCAACCAGTTTTGTCGATGAACCCTTTGCAACTGCTACAATCACCGGCTTATGAAAACCCTTCTTATCCCCAGCAAATGCTCCTATTAAATCCTTGACCGATGAATAAAGCAGCCGAACCAGCGGCAATCCCGTAAATATTTTGTCAATAAGCCCAAAAAGTTTTTTTCCTAAAAATGTAGTTACAAAAAAACCCGTTATTGTAATTAGTGTAAAGGTCAGCACAAAGGTCAGCAACAGGCCGAGGCCGGGTGTGTCAAATTTGTGAAATTTGCTTATAACGGCATCCAGACTGGTGAACACCCAGATAATCAAAAAAATCGTCAGGGCTATCGGCACAAAAACCAAAAGGCCTTTAACGAAATAGCTTATTATTTGTTTCATTTTGTTTCTCCTGCAGGATTTCCGGTTCTCTATATCGTGGAAAGATACGGCTCTTTTTGCAGATAGTTCCTGATATAGTCTGTTATGGCTTCTTCCAGCGATGTAGTCTGCTTTTTATAGCCGGCATTACGCAGCTTGGTCATATCGGCACAGGTGTAGTATTGATACTGATTTCGGATGGATTGCGGCATTTCAACATACTCGATATCAGGCTTTTTGCCCATAACGGCAAAGACGGCTGTGACCAGGTCGTTCCAAGTGCGTGGTTCCGCTGTGCCTATATTGAAAAGCCCGTTGAACTGCGGATTGTCTAAAAAGAACAATGTCATATCTACTGCGTCCCGGACGTAAATAAAATCACGCTGTTGGCCGCCATCCGCAAATTGAGGTTTATAAGATTTGAAAAGCTGCACCTTGCCTGTTGCGTTGATTTGCTCATAGGCTTTCAGAGGGAAACTTCGCATATCAGCCTTGTGATATTCGTTCGGGCCGAAGACATTGAAATATTTCAGCCCGACGATTTTTTTGAAAAGTCCGGCCTTTTGCGCCCACAGGTCAAAAAGATGCTTCGAATATCCGTACATATTCAAAGGTCGCAGGCTGCTGAGCTTATCCATATTGTCGCTGAAGCCTGCTGAGCCGTCTCCGTAAGTTGCTGCACTTGATGCATAGATGAAACGGATATTGGCTTCGACTGCCCATTGAGCCAGTAGCTTTGTGTATTGGTAGTTATTTCGCATCAAATAGGAGGCATTTTTCTCTGTCGTATCCGAACAAGCCCCCAGATGAAAGACGGCTTCAAACTTCCCGCTGAGCTTGTTAGCTGTGATTGCTTCGAGGAAATCGTCCTTGTCGATATAGTCAGTGAAGGACAGCCCCCGCAGATTTTTCCATCTGTAATCACAGCCTAACTGGTCAACAACGAGAATATCGTTGATTTTTCTTTTATTCAGGGCAGCAATCAGCGCTGAGCCGATAAAACCTGCCCCGCCGGTAACAACGAACATTTCAGAATACTCCTATTTGTTGTACGTTATGCGTGGTGCATCGTGCATTCAACGCAATACCCATAACGCAATATACAAGACGAGATTTTAACAATGTAGAGCATTTCTGCAATATAATTTACAGTTGCATCGTCCTAACGATAACTATATTATATGTTGTTTTAGAATGGAATTTATTAAGCATAAAATATGATTTTTGAAAGAGAGACCGAATGGATGATACGGATTTTAGCAGTAAGACAGAACCGACCAGTAATCTTAGCTCTGGTTTTTCGGAAAGTAATAAATATTTTCCTTTGGTACTATTTTTATTTGTCGGCAGCGGCTGTGCAGCACTTATTTATGAAGTAATCTGGTTTCAGTTGCTTGCTTTTGTAATAGGCTCATCCTCAATATCTTTAGGCGTGCTGCTTGGTACTTATATGGGCGGTATGTGTCTTGGCAGTCTGGTTCTGCCCCGAATCATATCCGCCAGGCGGCACCCACTGCGGGTTTATGCCCTTCTTGAGCTTGGGATAGGGATTTGCGGCGTGGCTATTTTGTACGCCATACCTTATATTGACAAATTTTACATCGGTCATGTCGGCTCTGGTATTACAGGTATTATGATGCGGGGTGCGGTTTGTGCAATGTGCCTGGTGCTGCCGACCCTGCTGATGGGAGCAACCCTGCCGGCAATTGCCAGATGGGTTGAAACTACACCTGCAGGAGTTTCCTGGCTGGGATTTTTCTATGGCGGAAATATCGTAGGGGCGGTTTTTGGAACTCTGCTGGCGGGTTTCTATCTGCTGCGAATTTTTGATATGCACATAGCTACTTATGTCGCAGCAGCAATCAATCTTACGGTAGCTGTCTGCGGGATTGTTCTTTCATTCAAAACTCAAAAAGCTTATGTCCAACAGCGCACAACTGACACACAATCCAATTTGCTAACCACTGAAGGGTCTGCGTCTAACTGGACGATTTATCTGGCGATTGCATTGTCAGGTCTGACAGCCCTTGGAGCAGAGGTTGTCTGGACGCGTTTGTTGTCGCTTACCTTCGGCGGGACAGTTTATACCTTTTCAATCATCCTGGCGATGTTCCTGGTGGGACTTGGTATAGGCAGCAGCCTGGGTGCTTCTATTTCACGATACGCCCGTAATCCTCGGCTGATTCTTGGATTGTGTCAGCTTCTGCTGGCAGGGGCTATCGGCTGGGCTGCGTATCAGATTACCTGTTTGCTTCCTTACTGGCCTGTTGACCCGTCGCTTGCAAATAGTCCCTGGCTCAATTTCCAGATTGATTTGCTTCGCTGTCTCTGGGCGGTTCTGCCGGGGGCGATACTGTGGGGTGCAAGTTTCCCGCTGGCGCTGGCCTGCGTAGTTTCACCTGGTCGCGATGCCGGTAAAGTGGTAGGGAATGTCTATGCCGCTAATACGGTAGGGGCAATTTTAGGTTCGCTTGGTTTCAGTATGTTAATAATACCAACGCGGTATCTTGGTACTCAGCAGGCTCAGCGGATACTTATCAGCCTTGCAGTTATCTCAGCTATTATTGCGTTGCTGCCGGCTTTATGGCCCGCAGGAGCACAAATTATCCCTGCATTTAAGATAAGAAGTCCGGCTTTGCGGTTTGTCAGTGTGGTTGTTCTGACCGTTGCGGTTGTATTATCAGTAATGATGGCTCGCGATGTATCTAAAATACCGTGGGGTTTGATTGCTTACGGCCGGTTTATGGCGACTATGCAGGATCGATTCGGTTATCCATACGATATTGTCAAATCTGAGGAAGTTCCATCCGGTGGGTCGCCTGATATATACTGCATTTATGAAGCTGAGGGAAGGGATGTTTCAGTAGCAGTTACACAGATGACCTCAGGAGTTAAAAGTTTCCACGGTGCAGGAAAAGTGCAGGCCTCGACCGACCCGCTGGATATGCGACTACAGCGAATGCTCGGCCATCTCTCGGCGCTGCTGGCTAAGAAAACAGAATCCGTGCTTGTTGTAGCCTGTGGTGCAGGTGTTACGGCAGGGTCATTTATTCCACATCCGGAGGTAAAGAAAATCGTCATTGTCGATATTGAGCCGATGGTTCCAAAAGAAGTTACACCCAAGTTCTCTTCGGTCAATTACGGTATAACCGACGGCGTCAAGGAAGAGAATCCACGTATGGTTAGGGATAAAGAGGTTCTGGTAGTTTATGATGATGGCAGGCACTACATCAACACCTTGCCGGCGGATGCAAAATTCGATGTTATCACTTCCGACCCTATTGACCCCTGGGTTAAAGGTTGTGCTGCTCTAAATACAATCGAGTATTACCAGATGTGCAAAGAACACCTCAATCCAGGCGGCGTAATGAGCCTTTGGATGCCGTTTTATGAGAACAATACAGATTCAGTCAAGAGCCTGATTTCCACCTTCTTTAAGGTTTTTGAGAACGGAATTATATTCAGCAACGACACCAGCGGCAGCGGCTATGATGCCGTGCTGCTCGGATGGAACGGGCCGGCTGATATGAAGATTGATTTGGATAAGATTCAGCAGAGACTTGACGACCATAGAGATGTCGCTCAATCTCTGGATGATGTGAGTTTCCCCTCGGCGGTTTCACTGGTGGCAACTTATGCAGGCAGGGCTGTTGATTTGAAGAAAGAGTGGTGTAAGGGCGCTCAAATCAATACCGATAGAAACCTGCGATTGCAGTATCTGGCTGGTATGTGGCTGAATTCTTATATGGGACCAGAGATTCTATCGGGAATACTGAATTATTATAAGTACCCAGCAGACCTTTTTATCGGTTCAGAAGACAAAATAAGCAGTCTCAAAGCTGAACTTAGTTCTTCACAAAGAATTGACACTGCCGGCAACTAACCTGGGATTCATCGGGCAGAATCTATTGCTTTTTTCACAGCAGCAAGTGCGGTGGAATTGGGCATTTGTGGTTCGAGAGTCTCGATTATTTGCCTGGCATCGTCTAATTTGCCGGTTCGGTAATATACATAACAGAGGAGAAATCGCAGTCCCGGAGCGTTGCTTAGCTCAACAATTTGTTCAAGTTGTGAACGATTGCTAAAAATCTGCTCCATACCGCCGATTGAATCTGCCAGTGAGATTTGCTGGTTTATATACTCCGGCTTAAGCTCAAGAGCGCGGATGATAAATAATGCGCTGCTGAGGTATTGACCATCTGCAAATAAGCTATGTGCCTGATTCACAAAAACCAGATAGTCGTCTGGATGGTACATTGCGGCTATGGTGAAACTTTCCGATGCTTTTTTATATCTGCCTGCCTTTAGATGGTCAAGGCCATTGTTAAAATGCTCTTCAAATTTATCATTCTTGACGGCTTCTTTGCTTTCGGTTTTTTCCTGTGGCATGGTGTCCTTGACAGGTAAATTTTGTTGAGCAAGTACAGGAGATTCTTTCGGTAAGGAAATGGTGGATTGTGCGGTATCCAATGCCGGCCCTGGCGAAGATTTCACGGCTGTTTTACTTCGGCTCTGTCCGGTATTAGCGGGTAATTGCGACAACGCCGGCTGGGCATTTTGCATATCAGCCTCGCCGGAGTACTGTTTTTCGATGCTTTTTGTAAGGTCGTCGAGTTGTTTTTGCAGCCGGTCGATTATCTGCTGGCTGTCAGAATCAGCCTGTTTATTGATGGAGTCTAATGGCGGCTGGGTCTGTATTGTTAAATCTCCGATTTTGGTTTTTGCGTCCTGGGTTTGTTTTTCATTATCTTTGACAGTATTGTTTTCACTTTTTAATGGAAGCAGGAAATTGTAGGGTATTTGAGACTGCGTGTCCGAGGGGTTCTTATCAATTCGCCGGCCTGTTGTGCCTATGTCCTCTAATTCCCACGAGGTGGGCATTTTCATTGTATTTTGTGTGTTTGCATAATTACCTGTTCTGGAATCTGCAGGCTTGTAGAAATCGCTCGCCTGATATGTCTGATTTTGTGGGACTTGTGCAACTGTGCGTGATGTGCGAACATTGCCCGTGACGAGCTGGTTCGTGTTCATTTCACCAGCGGATGAAATGTCGTATAATTCACCAATCGTACTGCCGGACGGGACAGCAGGTACTGCTGCTGTATTCCGTACAGAACTGCTCTGGGCAAAAGTAACCGTCGCTAAATTAACAAGCAGAGTAATAGCGATAAATATTTTATCAGGACATTCCCTCATAATATCACCTTTTACTGATTTTTATCGACAGCTTATAAGGATGACTTAATCAGCGGACAGTGTTCAGTGTACAGTCTTTCATCTATCGTTCCTGCACCCTGTTTTTTTGTCGGCTGTCCGGTGAAAACTGATTTACCTGTATTATTATCGGTGGTATCGAGGATGTTCAGCCCATGAAAGTTTTTGTGCAAGTGTATCCCACTGGCTGCGAATAGGATTGTTCACAATACGAAAATCCGCACTGTGTCTTTTGATTGTAACTGTATGTTTGACAGATAATTGCTGAAAGATTTGCCCATCTACTGATATGGTAGTACCTTGATTGAGTCTGATGCCTTGTACCTCGATATTGCTGCCTGCATTGATAACAATCGGACGAAAACTCAGCGAATGAGGGCAGATAGGGGTAATGACAATAGCGTCGATTCGCGGTGATATTACCGGACCTCCGGCAGAAAGATTGTAAGCTGTCGAACCAGTAGGCGTTGAAACTATAAGGCCGTCGCTGATGCAATCCGCCAAAGGCTGCTTATCAACTAAAATTTTCAACTCAATCATACGAAAAGGCGGACCAGCCGTAATATATATATCATTAATCGCAGTAGAGCAGAAAATCTCAGAGTGCATATTTGTTACACTATTGTCAACAATGTTGCACATAAGCATCATTCTCTTTTCAATAACAACATCGCCGGATGTCAATTGCGGCAGGAAATCACATAATTCATCAACACTAAATTCCGCCAAATATCCCAGCTTGCCTACATTTACTCCTACAACTGGTATATCTGTGTTACTTACACCTCTTGCGGTAGCAAGAATGCTGCCATCACCACCAAAGACAACCGTATAGTTACATTCTTTGAGTTGTTTTTGTATTTGTGTGTTTTGGCTGGTAATTTCGTTTTCCTGCGGCAGGCAGGTAGATTTAATCTGCTCGATATCAAATCTGCCGACAATCTCTGATTTATCCTGTGCAAAATTGACAAATTGCTCAATAGCATTGATAACCTTGGGTTTGTGTGTATCACCGATTATTATCAGTTTTGTTTTCATAACTGCAATTTCATTTAACCGGCGAGCATTTCACGTCCGGTTCGGGCGATGTTCTCTGCATCCAGGCCGGCTAAGCGGATCTGCTGTTTTCTACTGTCATGCAAAATCAACTTGGCCGGCACTCCTAAAATACGAATATTTTGGACAGGGCATTTTTTTGCAACTGCCAACTCGAGAACCGCCGAGCCAAAACCACAGGCGACAGAATGGTCCTCAACAGTAATTATAGCCGTGCCATTTTTTAAAAGCCATACAAACTTTTCATCCACCGGAGCAGCGAATCTAGCATTAAACAGGTCAACAGCTATACCGTCTTGTTTAAGTAAATTAACAGCTTTGAACGCCTCGGTTAAGATGCTGCCATAAGTTATTATTGCCAGCTTGGCATTTCTGGAAGTTGATATTTGTACACTTTTGCCAAGTTCAAACGGTACTTTAGATTCTTCTGAAACCAGCGTGTCATCAGGAACAGATTCTTTAGGGTATCGTATTACGACCGG
>CAZYWY010000082.1:0-7309 GCA_964651605.1 uncultured Pirellulales bacterium
CCCCATAGATGAATATGAGCAGTGGATGGACTGCTGGCTGAAAAAATTGCTCCGTTTGCTAAAATCGACAGCTTCGCTCTATATCTGCGGTGATTGGCGGTCGTCCGCTGCGGTACAAAGGCTCTGCGAAAAGTATTTTATCCTCAGAAACAGAATCACTTTCGAGCGGGAAAAAGGCAGGGGCGCAAAAAACAACTGGAAAAACAACTCCGAAGACATCTGGTTCTGCACGGTCAGCGCTCATTACACCTTTAACGCCGAGGCCGTGAAATTGAAAAGGCGGGTGCTTGCTCCGTATCGTAACAATAATGTCCCCAAAGACTGGCAGCAGGAACAGGACGGCAATTTTAGATTAACTTATCCATCCAACATCTGGACCGATATTACAATTCCATTCTGGTCGATGCCGGAAAATACGCCTCATCCAACACAGAAGCCGGAAAAATTACTGGCCAAAATTATCCTCGCAAGCTCCAACGAGGGCGATATTGTATTCGACCCGTTTGCGGGCGTTGGCACAGCCGGTGTTGTCGCAAAAAAACTTGGCAGAAATTTTGTTATGGTGGAAATCGACAAGGAATATTGCCTTTACGCCCAAAAAAGGTTAAAAATAGCAGAGGCCGACCCTGCAATTCAGGGCTACTGCGACGGCGTTTTCTGGGAAAGAAACACTTTAAATAGGATATTAAAAAATGATTGATATCGCAAAGTGCAAAATTACTCGTTATCCAGATGAAGTACTGAAAGGAACAGCTAAACCGGTTGACGAAATTAACGACAACATACGCCAGCTGGTGGAAAAAATGTACGAGCTAATGCTCGAGCATAAAGGCGTCGGCTTCGCTGCGCCGCAGGCAGGCGTGGCGCTGCGGCTGTTCATCATCTCCCTTGACGGCAGCAGAGAAAATCTCAAGGTCTTCATAAATCCGACCGTAACGCCGGATGGTGCCCTCGAAGCGGCGGAAGAAGGCTGCCTGTCAGTGCCGGGGATTTGGCCAAAAATTCGACGATACGCCAAAGCCAAAGTAACCGCAACCGGCCTGGACGGAAAAGTTTTTACCGAGCAGGCGGAGGGACTTTATGCCAGGGCGCTGCAGCACGAGTATGACCATATCGAGGGCATGACAATCGTAAATCGTATGGGACAACCTGCCAAAATAGCATACAGGAAGCAATTGAAAAAACTCAGGCTGCAGCACGAGGGATGATAGAAGATGGACGAGGGACGATGGACGAAAAAGATTGGCAGTGTAAGAGAGCTTGATGTATATAAGCTCGCATTTAATACTGCAATGGAAATATTTAAAATATCGAAAAGTTTTCCAAAAGAGGAAATATATTCTCTGACCGACCAGTTGCGAAGAGCATCCAGGTCGGTTTGTAGCAATCTCGCTGAGGGTTGGCGCAAGCGTAAATATAAAGCCGTATTTCTCAACAAATTATCTGATTCTGCTCAGGAAGCTGCTGAGACACAAACATGGCTGGAATTTTCACTTGCCTGTAATTATATTGATGAAAATACGTTTGAAAAACTGGATAGAGAATATGAACATATATTTGCAATGCTCTTTACAATGGAACAAAAGGCAGAGAGCTTTTGCAATACCCAACGTTCCGGCGTTTCTCGTCCCTCATCAATCATCCATCGTCCATCATCTATTGAAGCAAAAAAAACATGAATATCGTATATCTCGGCAGTGGTGAATTCGGCATCCCGGCTTTAAATGGCCTGTTAAATTCCGGTCATAATCTGTCTCTAATTGTAACCCAGCCTCCGGCGCCAGCCGGCCGGGGACAATCGCACTGCCCTACCGCAGTATCCCGCTGGGCGCAGGTACATCTGATTCCATTTATAGAAACCGACAATGTCAACTGTCAGGAAATCCTCGAACGAGTTAAAAATGCCCAACCTGATTTGCTTGTGGTGATTGCATTTGGGCAGAAAATCTGTCCCGGCTTGACAGGCCTTGCCCCAAAAGGAGCAATAAATGTACACGCCTCACTGCTTCCGAAATATCGCGGGGCAGCACCAATTAACTGGGCAATAATAAACGGTGAGCCAACGACCGGCCTGAGCATAATCACACTGGCCGACAAAATCGACGCCGGCAAAATCCTCGCACAATCGCAAACCACCATCGGCCCGGAAGAAACCGCAGGGCAGCTTCACGACAGACTTGCTCAATCAGCCGCCCCGCTGCTGCTGGAAACCATCGAAAAAATCGCAGCCGGCACAATAACCTATACCGAGCAGGACCACTCCAAAGCAACTGTCGCACGGAAGCTGTGCAAATCGGACGGCCTGCTCGATTTTCACGAGCCGGCGGAAGTGCTGGCGAGAAAAATCCGCGGACTGTGGCCCTGGCCTGGTGCTTCGGCAAATTACACTTCATCAAAAACAAACAAAACCGTGCGGGTAACCATCGCTATGGCACAAGTCGTTCAATGTGGCACGGGCTTCCAGCCCGTGAATGCACGGCCAGGATGGCCGTGCCACACTCAAAATTCCCTGTCTCCGGGGACACTCGATGACGATTTGAATATTATCTGCGGACAGGATGCACTGAAAATCACCCGAATCAAGCCGAGCGGTTCTGCACTTATGGATTTTGCAAGTTTTGCCAACGGACGACAAACCCAGCCCGGCGATGTATTCTCCAGAATAGAAAATACCTAACACATACCAATTCCAAAAATATTTTTAACTTTTCCAGGATTTTTTGTAACAAAAGCGAATGCTTTGCGTCTATGGATATATGGATTATAATAAATGTATATAATCTGTTCGACTTTGTAGATTTGAAGGGAGGTATTTATGTCGGCAAAATTTAAGGGTAGCTCTAAAAATGTCATTGCGAGGAGTGAAACGACGAAGCAATCTTCATTATCACTCCAAAAACGAGATTGCTTCGCTACGCTCGCAATGACTCAGCGAATTTTTAGATGTGGCCGTAATTTTTGGGCTGTTATGCTTCTTTTATGCTGCTGTCCTGCCTTTGTGCAGGGGCAAACGGACCCAAATAGCTGGCAAAAGTTAAACCTTGGCTCGACAACCATCGCAGGAGTAAAGGTTTATTACGAGAAATCGTTCGAGCCAAACCTGTCTTTTTTTGAAAATACGTACAAGGAATTCCTGTCCCAAAAAAGTCAAAATGACGACGTATCAAACGCCAAAAAAAAGCAAATCCTGGCTGATATTAACACCATACTCGGCGTAACTGAGCCGAACACTGCAATGCAGGAAAAAGCGTGGAACTTTTTTAATAATGTCTTTTCAGGGATTACGACTTTTTATTTAGTAAAGCAAAGTACCACAAAGGACTTTCTTCGCAAGGGAGGAACGCTTCCGAATTTTACTTATGATAAAACCACTGATACTGCATCATACAATCCTCAATTTACAGGCTCAACCAAAGATGGGAGTATCAAGAACTTTGAATTTGCTTTTCCAATAGCCTCAAGTGAAACCTTCGAAAAAGACGTCACAACAATCTTCCAATTCTTACAAATTGTATCTGGTCAAGATATACGCATTGGTACCGCCATTCATGAAATCACTGAAATGACTTTGATAATGCGAGTCAAACCTACGGACCCTTATTGGCGGTGGTTCAGCGACGGTTTTGCCGAAGCGATTACTTATGAACTATTGAAAAAATATATCGGAATTGATAGCGCCGAGGAATATTTAAAAGGCCGTGACCCAAATGAATTTAAAGAGCTTAAAAATGAAATCAACCTGCGATACTGGCCATCAGCGCATTTTTGTCTGGGAGAAATTTCAAGTGAATCAGAGAAAAAAATCGAATATGCCAGATATGCTTATGCTACATTCGAGGCTCGCAGACTTGTCGATAAGTACGGACTCGATTGTATTCGCAGAATAATGGATGAAATTTCAGCAAAGACATCAAGAACCGGCAGCGACCTGTTAGAAACAATAAAAAATATAACCGGTGAGAATATGAATGCTCGCCTGGCTGCATACCAGAGCTTCGAGCAGAGGCAGCAGGGTATTGAAACATACGCAAAGGCCTTCAATGAAACACAGGCTCAAAAAAAATTGGAACAGATGGTGTACAATCTATTTCGTATTCATGAATTACGGCGTCTTGTTTCCGATGCCAACGGCAATGCAGATGATTCTGCACAGCTTATGAGCGACTACAGAATTTCGGCTATGCTGCTTTTAAAGCTCGGCCTCGAAAAAGACGCTGACTCTGTTATGGAGAATTGTATTGCTTTCTTTTCCAATCCGGGCTTTATAAACGGCAAAGCAGCAGCATCGGAGGCCTTTGTTTTATACGCTCTGGAAAGTGAAAAACCTCTGAAGGCGCGAAAAGCGGCAGAGGAAATATTAAAAACCACCCCTGCTCATATTCCGTCGCTGACGGTTAAGATATTTGCAGATGTTGAGGATAAAAAAATAAGCCAGGCGAGAGAAACCGCCCAAAAAATCGTCAGCATTTCAGCCGACCCTAATTCGCTTACTTATAAAATAGCCTCATCATTTCTTGCAATCGACCCGAATAAGCTGAATGTGGGAAAATAAGCCATTCATATTAAGCCACGGCGGCGGGTTGCTCTTCGACCTCGCCAAAGCGGATACTGATTTTCTTGCTGACGCCGCGGATTTGCATAGTAATACCAAACAACTGGTCAGCTATACTCATCGTCCGTTTGGAGTGGGTAATAACAACAAACTGCGAATCCTTCTTAAATTCCCGAAGCAGAGTATTGAAACGCTCGTTATTGGCCTCGTCCAGTGCGGCATCAACCTCATCGAGGAAGCAGAACGGCGAAGGCTTGGCTTTGAAAACAGCAAATAACAGAGCCAGAGCGGTCATCGATTTTTCCCCGCCGCTCAATAGTGAAATGCTCCTTGTCTCCTTGCCGGGCGGCTTGGCAATAACTTCTATGCCGGCATCGAGAATATCTTCTGCCTCTTCGAGCATTATGTCCGCCTTGCCGCCGCCGAACAGCATACGGAAAATCTCCTGGAAATGGCTGCGTATCAGGTCAAAAGTCTCCTGGAATTTTTCCCTGCTCTTTTTGTTCAGGCGGTTGATTAGTTGCTGCAATTGTCCCTTGCTGCTGTTTAAGTCCTGCACCTGATTGCTCAGGAACTCGTGACGTTTTTCGAGTTCTTCCTGCTCTGCTATAGCTTCAACATTCACATTGCCGAGCCTTTCAATCTTGCCCCGCAGCTCGGCGATTTCCTGTTTAATTTGTTCCCAGTCAACATCCTGCTGCGAATAATTCTTGTAGGCCTCGACCAGGTCGAGCTGAAGCTGCTGGCGCACAGATTCCACCAAATCCTGGAGCCTGACCTGCAACTGGGCCAATTCTACCTTCAACTGGCTGATTTGCTGTTCTGCCTGTTCCTTCTGACTGCGGCTGACTTTAAGCTGCTCCTGTGCCTGTTTTTGCTGTAAAAGCAAATTGTCTATCTCCTGCTGCAAAAGCAGGCTGTCCTGCAGGTGCTTTTCCTTTTCAACGAATAATTCCGAGACTTCAGCTTCGCAGTTAAGTATATCCCGCTGAGAGACTTTTTCCTGCTCTATACAATTTTGAATCTCATCCTGTGCAGCTTTGACAGCCGATATATTTTCCTGAAGTTGTCTTTGAAGGCTGTCAATTAACTGCTGTGATGCCCTGCTTTGCTCGGTAATTTTCCCGACAGCGACTTTCGCCTCCGTCAGTTTGTTTTCGAAGGCCTGCTTTTGCTGTTTTTTCTCTGCGTACCCGGCTTCAAGCTCGGCGATTTGCGCTGCACGCTGGTTATTGACCTGCTCAAGCTCCTGGAGCTTCTGCTTGGAGTTGTACTCTTTCTGCACCGACTGGGCAATCTGCTCGGCAATAAGGTCTATTTCGCCGGCAATCAGCGGTTCTTCCTCTCGCAGTCTCTTTATGCCCTGTCCGAACATCTCCAGTTTAGAAGTAACCTGCATCTTCTCTGTGCTTGCCTCATAAACCGAAGTCCGCAACTGGTTGCATAACTTTTCCAGATGTGTATGTGTCGCGATGTTTCTGTCAATTTGCTCCTCAAGTCCCTTGATTTCGGCACTTACTTTGCCGATGATTTCCTGCAACTGCAGCAAGCGGCTTTTACGTGATATAAGGCCGGCGGCTTTTCCGAGCGGTCCGAGCCTGACTGTCCCGTCGCTGCTTAACAAAGCTCCATCGGCTGTAACAAACTGCCAAAGTCCTTCAACCTTTCCGGCCAGCCTGACAGCATCATCCAGCGATTCGACCAGCTGCGTTTTACCCAACAGTTTCCTAACCAATTGAGATTACTTGCCGTCGCATTTTATGAATTCAACCAGCCTGCCTTTTACCGAGGGAAATTCGGACCAGTCGCAGTTATCCACGAACGGCTCAATCGCATCAAGACAAAGGAATTCGACTCTGCCCTGGAGCTTTTCAACTGTTTCCGCATCGGCCAACAGTTTGGACGTGCTGTTTATAACCAGTGCGTCCGTTCTGCCCTCAAGTGCGGCCTCAACCGCATTTGCGTATTGAATATCGGTCGAAAGCATCCCGGCAAGCACACCCTCGATATAATCGAATCTGTTGTTTTCGCTGGAACAGCTCTGCAGGATATTTTTAACAGCGGTCTTTAGCCCCTCGTACCGTTTCTCCATATCTGTCAATACCGACAGTTCGCTGTTAAGAGCGCTGCGGCTCTCTTTACCGCTTGAGAGCTTTTTGCCGTCAGCGGAAATACTGGTTCGAAGATTTTCTGCTTCCGCACGTTTTTTCTCAAGGCTGTCCTTTAATTCGCACAATACTTTTTCAATATCGGCAAGCCGATTTTCATATTGCGCTTTTTCCGTCAGCATATCCTCCAGCTCCGCCCGTGCATTTTGTGCCCGGCCTGCAAGACGGTCTTTCTGGCTGGACAGATTATTACGATACACTGAAATACTCTGTATTTCGTTATGAAGTTGAGCAGTCCTTCTGACAATATCTATAATGCCGGATTTCTCATCCTCAAGGGAAGTTTCAAAGCCGAGACATTCTGTGTTAATTTGCTCGATTGCCGTCTGCACCTGCTTAAGCTCACGGTTTTTCTCTTCGAGCATTTTTTTACAGTCTGCAAGCTCGGTTTTGTGCTTGTTGAGATTTACTTCAAAATCACCTTTCTGCTGCTTAAGTTGCCTGCTCTTTTGCTCTGCCGAGGTCTTTCTCTGCTGCAACTCGGTTACTTTGGCTCGTAAAAAATCTATTCGCTGGAGTTTTTGCTCGATTGCACTGCGGACAGACACAAGGCGGTTGCCGGCGCTATTTAATTTATGCTCGGTTTCTA
>CAZYWY010000083.1:0-7243 GCA_964651605.1 uncultured Pirellulales bacterium
TCCCTTGAGAATAGTTTTAAGTTTTGAGTTTTGAGTTTTGAGTTCAGAATCTTCTTTATTCTGAGTTCTGAGTTCTGAGTTCTGAGTTCTAATTACAATTTCTGTATTCTGAAATTCCCTGCGAACCGGATAATTCTTTCGCAAGTTATCAAAAAATCTGCCCCTGCTCTCTTCAGGGATATTCAGGATTTGCCGAAGCTGCGAATCGTCCCTTTCAATCGGATAAATTTTCCGAACAACCCCGGATATTATATCCTGCGGGTTTTCGGCGATTTTATTTATTTCGAGAGTTTTTAGAACCGGTTCAGGCAGAAAGTCCTCTATTTTATACTTCGGCTCAATATTAAAGAATTCACAGGCAGATTTGTAAATCATAACCATACCGGCAATTTTACCATCGAGCGAATAACCTGCAATATGCGGCGTGCCGAGAGCGACCATATCCAGCAGGCCGGCCTCTATCTCCGGCTCGTTCGGCCAGACATCCAGAGCTACCGCCTGCAACCTGCCGGCTCGGAACGCAGCTTTGAGTGCGTCACCATCTACGACGTCACCACGTGAAGCATTTATAAATACACTGCTGTATTTGAGTGACTTAAAGAAGTCCTTATCGGCCAGATGATATGTTCTGTCAATGCCATCGAATGTCAGTGGCGTATGAAGCGTGATAAAATCGCAGCCGAAAAGCTCTTCTATTGGCCTATATTTTTTTTCGCCGGTCTGTCTTTGCAAAGGCGGGTCGTTCAGTAAAACCTGCATCCCAAAAGCAGCAGCCTTTTCCGCCACTCTGCCGCCCACGTTGCCTACGCCGATGATTCCTATGGATTTGCCTTCGAGAGTGATTTTGTTTTTTTGGCCGATTTCAAGTAGTGCCGCAATGACATATTCCGCCGCTGAATTGGCATTTGAGCCGGGCGCAGATGCGAAGCCGATTTTGCGTTTTTGCAGATAATCCAAATCAACGTGTTCATAGCCGATTGTAGCGGTAGCGACGAATTTTACTTTGCTGCCTGCCAGCAATTTTTCATTTACGAGCGTAATGCTGCGAACCAGCAGAACGTCCGCACCGGCAGCGATTTCCGGCGTAATCGCCCTGCCGGACAGCATCTGCACATCGCCAAGCGAAGAGAAGCACTTCGCCACGAATGGTATATTTTCATCAGCGATTATTTTCATAATTATTCCACCAGCCAATAATCTAACCAAAATTACCCCCAATGGTAAAGAAATCTCTTTCTTGGAGCAGTTTTATTAAAAACTTGCGAAATAACAAGCCTTTATATATAAATCGAAAAAGGACGCCATTTATGAAAGACACAGTTTGGTATTATCGAATAGCAGGAGCAGCAGGCGGCTTAATGTTGGCAGCGGGAAATTTCTTCGGACCGCTTTGTGTTTTGCAGCTTGGGGCGTTTGTGCCGGTGATGTTACTGGCGGTTCATGATAAAAAGAACCGACTGACAGCGCTTGCGGGATTGTATATGGGACTTGCTTTTGCTACCCCGCAGATGATTTATCTGCGTATGCCCCTGCCGATAACGATAGCCTTGATACTTGAATTTGTTATCTGGCTGATGGCACTATGTCTGTTGGCCGGCTGGTGCGCACAAACCAAAAATATCCTGGGTTGTTTTGCTTTTGGCGCATTCTGGTTTCTTATGGACTGGCTTAATTACACGCTTATCCCCATCTGGGGAATGGCTCAGTCCTTTGCGCGAAGCTGGACAGCATATCCATATTTGATTGGCTTTATCTCTATAACCGGCATAAGCGGCGTTTTGTTTATAACAGGCCTTTTCCAGTCGCTGGCAGTTCAGTTTCTTTTGAATCGACATACCAGAAATATTCATATTGGTTTGATACTCGGTTTTTTGATATCTATCGCTACAGTGGATGTCTGGATTATCTCGAAAAAACCTGTCGATACAATCCGCATCGCCGCTGCCGGTTGGATCCTTGACGAAATGAATCAAGCCAGTGACCCGGAAACCCCGCAGGGATTTCGTGAATTATTTTCCGAGCCAGCCGAAAATGCCGCACGACAGGGGGCTAATAAAATCTTTACCACCGGCGAGATGGGTTTTTATATTGCCGACCACAACCGTGTGGAATGGATGAATCGATTCGCCGAGGTTGCTAAAAATAATAACCTGTATCTGCTTGTCGGCTATTTCAATATCACCTCTGATGAAAATCGGATTTTCTTTATGAACCCGGAAGGTCAAATTGAAGCCGAATATACCAAGACACATCTGACACCGTTTGAACCAGGCAGGAAGGGAAATGGAAATTTACAAACAATTGATGTCAATGGCGTCAAAGTCGGCGCTATGATTTGTCATGATGACAATTTCAGCACTTTGACACGCTATTACGGCCGGCTTAAAGCACCTTTGGTTTTGTGTCCTACGGCTGATTGGCGGACAATTAAAAATGCCCACCTGCAGGCCGTGCGGGCAAGGGCCATTGAATGTCATTATGCAATTGCCCGCGGCGCTGCCAACGGAATCTCCGCAATTATTAGCCCGTCGGGCGAAGTTCTTGCTAAGAAAGACCATTACAAATCCGGTCCAGGTTTCGTCATCGCCGATGTTCCACTCTATGAAGATATTACCATCTTCAGCCGTTTTGGCCATACTCCAATGATTATTCTTGCAGTCGGCATTTTGGGTTTGTTTATGCTTATTCATAATGACATTAAAAGTATAATTATATGTTTGATTCGTTCGATTTTCAGATACAAACCTTCTTATTCGGCCAATAAATCTTTTTTTTCAGAAATATATAAAAAAATTTGAACCATATAGGGATAATGGATATAATGTATGAAAATTATTTTGGGAGAGCATATATGATAATAAGATTAAGAACATCACATTTTTACCTTTGTGCGGCCTTGCTATGCCTGTTATATTGTAGCGTGCTTGGTAAGGAGCTAACCGCAGAACAGAGGGCAATTGCCGATGCTTTAGTCGGCAAACAAATAAAGGAGTTTCAAGCAAATAAAATCAAAGGGTGGGAATTGCAATCAAATATCGAAAAACTAAAAAAGCATGAGATAAAATGGCAGGGATATGCGCCAGCAGTAGAAATCGGCTACTGTGCTGCTGGTTGCAGGGCTTTACACATTCCTATACCAGAGGAAATCAACGATACGGTTGTAGATGATATAATCTGGCAATACGAAAATGCATCTGGAGATAAGAACGATATCAAGTATTACAAGGAAGCATGCGCATGTGCATTGGGTAATATCGGAAACAAAAAGGGAGTACCAACGATTTTGAAGTCTCTCGAAAGGGAATCGGGACATACTTCTTGGAATGGACTGGAAGGTATTGCTGATGAAAGCTTGATTCCTGCTATAGAAAAGTATCTTGACTTCGATAGTCAGCAGGATTCGCTCTCTGCCATCAAGTGCCTTACATCAATAGGACCAAAATCAATCCCAACTCTTCATAGATTCCTCAAAGGACGCGACAATACACTTAAGCGAGAGGCCATTAATGCCATAATTAAAATCTGTGATATACAATGCATACCTGTTTTAGAAGAAGTTATAGCGTGGAATAATCCTGAATTCACTGAGAAAGCCAAGGCGGGAATTTTACTGATAAGTTGCCGGGCAAGTGACAAGATATACTCTCCACCAAAATTGAGTCCTGAGGATGAATCGCGGGTATATTATTTAACGATTCTTGTTTTTTCCGATATAACAGATCCCAATCTTAGAAATGAGGCAACCAAAACAATGCTAAAACTTGGGGAATCATCTATTTGGAATTTACGTCTGACACTATCGAGTACCGGACACGAAGAAAGCCCATACCTAATATTCCCAGCTTCAGAAAGAGCCAGAGATATTCTCACCAAGATAGGTGAACCGGCAATCCCTGCGCTTATTGATGCTTTATGTGATGAACAACAACACTGTCGTAATTTTGCGGCACAGGCACTTCAAAAGATTACTGGAGAGACATTTGGTGCTGACTACGAAAAGTGGAAATCGTGGTATTTTCAGAAATATCGGACGAAAAACATCCCCAAAAACATTGCTGATGCGAATGCAATTTAATGATATTACTGCGAATGGATTCCCGCTTGCGCGGGAATGACCGTCAAAATTGGCCAGCGATTTTGGTGCTGCAGTCGGGACATTTGGCATCTTTTATATTGTTGGCGGCGATGTTGTAGCCCAATCGCTCAATTAACAGCCTGCCGCATTTGTAGCAATATGTATTTTCCTTCCGTGAGCCCGAGACATTGCCGATATAGACATAACGCAGCCCCGCTGCTTTGCCGATTTCGTAAGCACGCTCCAAACTGGCCAGCGGCGTCGGAAATGAATCCAGATATTTATACTGCGGATGAAACCGGCTGATATGCCATGGGACATCGGGGCCGGCTGCTGCGACCAGAAAATCAGCAATTTTCTTCAGCTCATCGGGCGAATCATTTTCCTGCGGCACCAGCAAAGTGGTAACTTCCTGCCAAATCCTGGTCTGCTTTGCAATGTAGCTGATTGTATCAAGCACAGGCTGCAATCTTGCCTTACACAGCCGCCTGTAATAATCATCGCTGAAAGCCTTGAGGTCAACGTTGATTGCATCGAGCCAGTCGGCGGCGAAATCGAGAGCCTCAGCCGTCATATAGCCATTGCTGACGAAGATATTTTTCAAGCCGTTCATTTTCGCCAGCCTGCCGCAGTCGTTGCACAGCTCCATAAAGACAGTCGGCTCGGTATAGGTGTAGGCGATACTTTTGCAGCCGCTGCGGATTGCAGCATCAACGATTTGCTGCGGGCTTATGGATTGTCCGTCGATGTAATCCTCTTCGTAGGCGGCCTGGCTGATTTGCCAGTTCTGGCAGAATTCACAGCGAAAATTGCAGCCCATCGTTGCGATAGAAAAACTCCTGCTGCCGGGCTGGAAATGAAAGAGCGGCTTTTTCTCGATTGGGTCGGGATTTGCGGAACAGACCTTGTCATAATTCAACGAATAAAGAACCCCGCCGGCGTTCTTTCTCACCCGGCAACGGCCTGCCTGGCCATCGCCGATTTCGCATCGCCAGTTGCACAAGCTGCACTTTACTTTTTTGCCCTGTCCGCTCGGCTGCCACAATACCGCCTGTTTGAGATTTTTATCTGCCGCCATTGCTGATTCCCGATAAAACAACTTTATATATAATGTTCCAATATATACAATAGTACGGTTAAAATCAATGCTTATGGTCTTAACGGACTGTACGAAAAAAATATGCGACTTTTTGGAGTTGATTCATTATGAGCATATTATCGGCAATCGGTAATACACCGCTGGTAGAGCTGACAAATCTGAACAGCAAAAAACCGGGCGTGAGGATATTCGGCAAGCTCGAAGGGACAAATCCGGGAGGCTCAGTCAAAGACCGTGCCGCCTGCTGGATGCTCAAAAACGCCGAGGAAACGGGCAAACTAACCAAAGGCAAAACAATCCTCGAGCCGACATCGGGAAATACCGGCATCGCCCTGGCTATGCTCGGTGCAGCAAAAGGTTACCCGGTCAAACTCTGTATGCCCGAATGCGTCAGCGTCGAAAGACAGCAAATCCTCAAGGCCTTAAACGCCGAGGTGGTGTTGACGCCGGCCAGAGAAGGCACCGACGGCGCCATCCGCAAGGCACATCAGCTTCTCGATGCCGAGCCGGACAAATACTATATGCCCAACCAGTTCGAAAATCCGGACAACTACCTTGCTCATTACCACACCACAGGTCCGGAAATCTTTGCCCAGACAGGCGGGCAAATCGACGCATTTGTGGCCGGTATGGGTACGACAGGCACGCTGATGGGAGTCAGTAAATTTTTCAAGGAGAGAAAACCGCAGGTCAGGATTGTCGGCGTCGAGCCAACCGAGGGACATACCATCCAGGGTCTGAAAAATATGAACGAGTCCATCGTGCCGGGCATTTATAATCCGCAGATGCTCGATGAAAAAATCACGGTCGAGGACGGCGAGGCATTCGAGATGACAAGGCTGCTGGCCTCCAGGGAGGGTATTTTTGTCGGTATGTCCAGCGGGGCAGCGGTGGCTGGCGCTTTGCGGCTTGCGGCGAAAATGACTTCCGGCGTTGTTGTTGCACTTTTACCCGACCGCGGGGACAGGTATCTTAGCACGATGTTGTTTATGTCGGTCTGTGCTAAATGCCCGCCGTAATCAGACATCTTCCACCACAGCAGATTTCCAGAAAAAACCGATGGTGCAGAAAGGCATCTTTCTGAAGGCACTTTTGAGAGAATTTTTTATAAATTTTTTTATTTGGGATTACCTCGAAAAAGAGTATTATCATAGATGATTCTATAAGCGATAAATAGAAGGAGTTTGCGAAAGACACCATAAAACTAACTGGCAGGGAGAAATGATTATGTATCGGTCAATTAAACAAATTATTATATTGGGGTTTTTTGTTGTTGTAATGATTTGCAGTTTGTCAAAGTCAGTTCAGCAATCAAACAACTTAATAACTCTTGAGGCTTTACCAAAAGCAACCAAAGGATTTCCTGTGGTCATCAAAGTTACTGTTGAAGGCCCAAAGGAAATTCCCTATATGACCGTCTATGACGGGTATCTTCCCATCACAGTCTATATGACATCTAAATCAGATGGGAAGGAATTTGCCATAAAGTCATTTCGAACAAATATAGAGCTTGAAATGACAGATAGAGAAGGTAATACCCACCCCAAAAAATTACCGGTTCCGACCATTGTGGTCCCAAATGGACAGAAATATACTATGTTATTCGACCTCTGGTCGTTAAGAAAACAACTCTCGAATGAAATAGATTTAGCTGATGTTCCACCCGAACAATATAGTGTTTATCTAGAATTCAACACGGAAAAACTAAAGTCAAATTCAATCGACCTGGATTTGATAGAACCGAATGAGCAGGAGAAACAGTTTATCCAGAAGATTCGAGAGGCAGGAAAATTTGTAGGTACAAGATACGGTGTTCGATGGGATATAGTTTTAGATATAGGAACCAGAATTCCAAGCGATGGAATTTCTTCGCTGACACAGGTGTCAAGAGAACAAATCTCGTTCCATAAGTTACTTTCAGAGGTGAACACTGCTAGTGAACAGGCACGCAGCAAATCTATAAAAGATGTAAATGATGCGAAATTACCTAAATTCTTCGAGCCTGAACGACAGTTGTTGCTTCTGGAATTGAAGGGCAACTCTGCTGCTGAACGAGAGAATTTATTAAA
>CAZYWY010000084.1:0-7136 GCA_964651605.1 uncultured Pirellulales bacterium
CTACAGGGTAATAACGGAAAATCAGCGGCAGGCATTGTGGGAAGGCCCCATATCCCAAAGGCCAGAAGGTTTCGTCGGCGGCCGAACCGGCAGCAGAGTCGAGGTTACTTTCGACCAGCTTGTCCAGTCGGTGAATGAAAAAGGCAGTGCAATTTTGCGAATCAAAATCACAGGCATTAAAGCCTCCTCTGTTACCAGAGACATAAACAATCTGGATTTTGACAGTACCACAAATAAAGACCCGAACAGGCCTTTAGCCAAACTGCTCGGCAGTAATTATACCATAGAAGTTTCACCATTCGGCCAGGTTTTACGAGTTATCGACGTCAATAATTTAAGGACAGGAATTATAACTGCTTCAACGGAAAACCAGACGGCCGACAGGCTGCTTTCGAGCCAGGCAATTAAGGCAAGACATACTATTACTGCCCTGGCAAGTTCTGGCCAGAGCCTGCTGCATAAAGGGCAGAGCTGGAACGTGCCGGAGTCCATAAACTTTGATGCGATGGGTACGAAAAATTACGAAAAAACTTATACTTTGGAAGGTATGGTAAAAGAAAAGGATGGCAGAGAAATTGCAGTTATAAAGATGAATGCCGTTACAGAGCCGCAGCAGGCAACAGGGCCTCTTTCGATCGATACCCAGGGGGCTTATACCGGTCTGTTGAGACTAGAGCCAAAGACCGGTACGATAGAGCAAAATCGCGAGGAATTGGCGACCGAATGGTTGGTTCAGGCAGGTGTGGATACACCTGATACATTGCGGATTAGTGCAACGCGATTGTATAGTTGTGAAAAAATCATAAGATAATATCGTATTGCGTTTGACGTGCTACGATTAAAATTGGCAGAAAGGAGTGACAACAATATGATTCTTCCTGGGTTTATAAGTAAAATTTTGGCGATGTTGCGCGGCGGGGTGGCGCCGCCTCTTATTTTTCTGTCTGTATTTCTTGGTTTTTGGTTCGGAATGGTTCCGGGCTTTTCGGGTTTTCACGCCGTGCTTTTGATTCTGATGCTGCTGCTGAATGTTCCGCTCGGTTTCGTAATTTTCTGGGTAGCTGTCGGCAGGGGTTTGTGCTTTGCAGCGGCGCCGGTTTTATATTATTGCGGCCTATGGCTGCATTCAAATATGTCTTTCGTCGTTCGTCTGCTGAGTTCTTTGCCTGTAATCGGTTTGACCGATTTTAACAGGTACGCTGTGGCGGGCGGATTCGTTATTGGGCCGATTGTCGGGGCGATTGTAGGACTGCTGATGGTCGGTTCTGTTGTCAAATTCCGCAGGATGATGTTGAAACTCGAAGAAGGCTCGGGAACATTCAAAAAATGGCACTCAAAAACCTGGGTCTATGTCTTAGACAGGATACTAATAGGCAAACGCACCAGGGATGCAAAGTCGCTGTTCAAGGCAAAGACGGTTTACATTCGCAAGGCCGGCGTCATTTTGGTGGTGCTGGTGGCGGCAGTGTTGGTTGCTGCGGCTGTGATGGTTAAAAATGGTACGATAAAAAACTATGCCACTTCTGCAATGACGCGGGCCAACGGTGCCGAGGTGAACCTTGCCGGGCTTGGAATTTCCCTGGCAAAAGGCACTGTCGAGGTTTCTGGAGTACAGGCGACAAACCCCTCAGACCCCAATAATAATATAATTTCAATCGAAAATCTTTCCGCTGATGCCGGTATGTATGATTTGCTTCTGGGTAAATTGGTTCTGGAGAAAATGGAGATCTCCGATGTCCGGTTTAATCAGAAGCGTTCAAGCCCGGGCCAGGTGATGCCGGCCGGGAAAGCTGAAAAGGCAGAGCCTTTCGACCCGAATAAATTTAAAATCAACACTGGTGATATTGCCAAGCTCGAAACTTACATTAAGGACGCCAAAGCTCTCAAGGACAAATTGCAGACAATTCGCAAGTATCTGCCCAGCGGCAAGGATAAAAAGGAGACAGCCAAACCGCAGGTGCCTCAAAAATATCTCGATTATCTGACAGCACAGGTGTTAACGGCGGCTGCCCCGCGAGTTATCGCCAAGCTGGCTGTGCTGGATAAAGTACAAATACCATCGGAAATATTCGGCAACAGCAAAATTGAGTTGAAAAATCTAAGTGACGCACCTACTGCGTATGGCCAGCCGATAAGCCTTGCGCTCAACTCGCTTGTTACAGGAGCAAAGACAGACATAACAATCGACTACAGCAAGCCGATACCAGATGTAAATGGCACTTTCACAGGCTTGGATATGTCGAAAGTTCAGGCAGGCCTCAGTAACGATGCAGGGCTTGTTTTTGAGTCGGGTATGGCATCCGGCACTTTCAGCGGCACAGCCACTAAGGAATCGGTGGATTTGACTTTCGAGGTTAACATCAACGATTTGCGGGCGAAGTCTGGGGGTAAAAGCATCCTCGGCCTAAACACACAGGCGGTGTCAAAGGCACTGGAGACATTGAACAATCTTAAAACGACCATACACGTTGTCGGACCCGTTACTGAGCCTCGCCTTGTATTTAACGTCCAGGGTCTGACCGAGCAGTTCAAACAGGCACTGGTAAAGGCCGGCGAGGACAGGCTCGCAGAGGAAATAAACAAGCAGGTCGATAAGTTAGGTGGCAAAGCAGGGCAGCAAATCAAGAACGTAATTAAAGACCCGAATATCATACAAGGCCTGGGCGGCCTGGGCGGCCTTTTGAAAGGCGGACAGTAAATTTCAGCATACAAAAACAGCGTACAGCGAACAGGAAATACTGCACGCTGTACGCTGACTGCTGCACGCTAAAAATTATTTCAGGGGTAAAGTTACGAATGTATTTATGCCGTTGTAATTGACATACAACATGACGTTGTTCAGACCCTGCGATTTTGCTTTTGTAATCGCCTGGTTGAATTCTTTGACATTTGTTACAGCTGTCCTGTTGACTTCTCTTATCAAAGCGCCAACCGGTAAGCGGGCTGTTGCTGCCGGAGAGCCTTCTTTTACGTCGCTGACAATTACACCGCTGAGGCCCTCATAGCCGAGTTGTTTTGCCAGGTCGTTTGTCATTTCCTGTACAGTAAGCCCGATGTCCTCAATAGTTGCCGGCTCGGCTGCCGCCACCTGAGCCAGGATTGAACGGCTGCCCAGCACGACCGGCACTTTTATTGACTTGCCGTCACGCCAGATTGTCAGTTCAACTTTTGTGCCTGGTTTCAGCATAGATATGCGGTTTTGCAGGTCTGCCGCCGATTCCACGGCTTTTCCATCGACCTCAAGAATAATGTCTTTGTATGTCAGACCGGCTTTTTCAGCAGGAGAATTTTTGGACACTTCAGGAATCAGAACACCCTTGGTGTTTTTCTTTAAACCATAAGATTCGGCACTGTCGGCTGCGAGGTCCTGGATTTTAACGCCCAATGCGCCGCGTTCGACCTTGCCGTTTTCCTTGATTTGTTCAAAAGCATATTTTGCCATATTTATCGGTATCGCAAAGCCTATGCCGATATTACCGGCAACACCGCTTAAAGGTGACTCCGACGCAACGATGGCGGTATTCATTCCGACTGCTTTTCCGTCGAGGTTCAGCAGCGGCCCACCGGAGTTACCCAGATTTATAGCCGCATCTGTCTGAATGAAATTCTCAAGTTCCGCCAGCCCAAGCCCGCTTCTGCCTTTTGCGCTGACAATCCCTGCTGTAACTGTATGGCTGAATGTGTATGGGTTGCCGATTGCAAGAACCCATTCGCCGACCTCGAGAGCATCGGAGTCAGCCAGCTCGATGTAGGGCAGGCCGGTGGCTTCGATTTTCAGAACTGCAACGTCAGAATCCGGTTCTGTCCCAACTGTTTTTGCGGTAAATTTCCGCCCGTCCACAAGCTCGATGTTGATTTTCGTTGCTTCTTCAACCATATGATTATTTGTCAGGATATAGCCATCGGATGAAATAATAAAGCCGGAACCCTGGGCAGTCTGCTGCTCCTGATACCGGCGAGGCAGCTGGCGCTGTCTGGTATTGGGACTAGGACTAAAAAAGTACTGTAATATGTCGTCGGAAGGGTCAATCTGTCGTGTAATGGTTCTTTCGGATTTAACCGCCACCACAGCTGGTGAGGCCTTTTCCGCAATAGAAGCGAAAGCCTTGCCCATCTGGCGCAGCATTGCGATACTATCCTCGCTGGCAAAAGCCCGAATGGGCGCCGAAACCAGCAGTAAAAGAACAGTCGAAATCATCAAGTAACTCGTGATGGCAACTTTTTTTCTGGCAACATTTGTCTGCATAGTTATCTCCCATTATTATCAAGAAACAATAAATGAAAATTTTTTCAAACGATTAGTTATACGATACTATTGTCAAAAAGTTCTGGTTGTCAAGTTTTAATAATAAGGAAAATTTTGTAAAAAAATTCTGCAGTCAGGTTTGCACAGGACTCGGTTTAATGGAATAACGCTTGACTTGCCGGCGTTTATCGAGTACAAAAAACCACTGTACCACGTCCTCGTAGCTCAATTGGACAGAGCGTTGGCCTCCGGAGCCAAAGGTTGTGGGTTCGACTCCCGCCGGGGACAGTTTTGTATGTCTTTTATTTGCAGCATCTTACGGATTTCCATTACTTGCCTTACCACCCGGAAAAGCCCTAATTTGGCCAGAGTGGGTCACTTTTGGGTCAGTCAGGTCACTCGCTGGGATTTCTCCCAATAGACTTGCTTGTACTTGCTGTGCTTTCTTAATATCTTCTTCTTGTACGCTCAGGTAGTACTTCTGTGTGGTTCGGATGTCGCTGTGGCCTGCAAGCTGCTGCACAACATGAATAGGCAGATGTTTAGCCCAATTCGTAATGCAGGATAGATATAAGTCGTGGATGGAATATTTTGGAAGGCCCACTTTTCGGCAGAGCGTTTTGAACCTTCGAAGCACATTATTGACTAAATCTTGGCCTTCCCGCCATTTCTTCTCTCTAACCATCTTACGATAGTAGTCCCATCGTTCTTGTACGATGAAAACGTATGGACAGTTTTCTGGTGAGATGGACTGCCAAGCTGCTAGGAGACTAACTGCCTGCTCAGGAAGTGGTACTGTTCGCAACTCATGGTCTTTAGGTTGCCACGGCTGGATCCAATCAGTTTTTGATTTCCGTGTAACATGTAGTTGTTCCTCTTGGAAATCAATGTCCGCCCATGTCAGGTTCAGTAGTTCCCTAAGTCTAACTCCAGTTGTATATACTGTTGTTAAGAGAGTTTTCCAATATGTATCTGGAGCCAATTTGTAAATGCTGAAAAATTCCTTAGTACAACAATACTGAGGTCTTTTTGGAGTGATCTTGATCATTGAAATGGCATTGCACGGGTTGTCTTCTTTGGCGATATAGCCCCGCGAAATGGCCACATTGAAAAGCCGTTTGAGTGTCCTCAACTCACGATTGGCGGAAGACGAGGAGATTCCGGTCTTGAGCCTTGTGGCTCTGAAACCTTCGATGTCCCTAGATTTTATTTTCTGCATCTGGAAACTCCAACCAGCATGATCGGCCAGCAGTCTTAGTGTCTTCAAATGCATCTGAAGCGTACTTGGTGCTATGTTTCCTTTCATGAGTTCCCTGTGTTCGTCATAATAATGCTTCAATGTTATCTTTGGTAGCGGGTTTGTTTTTCCACTACGAACGTCTGACTGTTTTATTTCTGCGAAATGTTCTGCCTCCTTTCTTGTCTTAAAGCTTTTACTGTACCGCTTCCCCTCTGTACCAAACCAACGTACCGCCCAGCGAAAGGCTCTTTTCTTCGGCCAATCGTTCTTTGGTAAAGGTTGGCCCGATTTGTCCGTGGGAATCGGCTCATGATATTTACGGTATATGCCAACTTTTTCAGTCGCCATGATAAAACCTCCTAGTCCTAACTGGACCTATAGGCCACCACGGACAACTGACCCAATGGGTCAATATACATCCGTGTTTGCCTGAGCGCAAATATAAATTTCGAAAAATAGTATTGTTTTTTTGGTACCATCAATGCTGCTCTGTTTTGTTCTTAAGGAAGGCTGCTAGTTCACTTCTTAGGTACCATATATGCCGAGCATATTTGGTGGCTCGTAACTCACCGTGGTTACGCCAGTAATCAAGGGTACGTTTGGCAGATAGGGTGGTATGACCGGTAAGATATAATCGCAGAAATTGGGCTGCCTCAGTAGGAGTCATAATTGGGGGAAAGACTTGTGGCCGGTCAGGCCAGTTGGTTTCTTTTTTTTGATTGTTTTCATTCTGCATTGTTATGTCTCACTATCTTCTTGTTGACCAATTTAGCACTTCCTGTGTCCTTTTAGTCAAAGCGGTAGTAATCTTCTTGTAGTTTCACACCCATAAAGATTTTTCGTGGAGTTATTGTTTTTTCGAAATGGCAGAAGAATGGCGTTCTTTGAATTATGCGAGGACTTTCTCAAATTATCTGAAACTCTGCAGCTTCTTCTACCGCTATATCACTAGCAGAAAAACTGAATGAGCGAAGTCAGAATCTGTTAAGGAGAGCCTGGAATGGCATTTAGAATAAACCACAATGACTTTAAGATTCTCGAATCTATTGCGGAATACAGAACCTTAATCCCAACCCAAATTACAACCTTTTGTCAAAAGGGCAGACAGGTCCTCTGGCGACGTTTGCGTATTCTGGAAAAAGAAGGGTTGATACAAACAATCAAGCGTGAATTTGGGCGAGGTCGCGGCAGACCTGAGAATTCATTGGGCATAACTGTGTACGGACTTGATATCTTAAAAGAGAAGGGGATCGTTAAAAGGGATGTGCCATACGACAAGGTAGGCGGTGTTAATATCCACCGTGTAGACCACCAATTATTGCTGAATTGGTTCAGAATTCATCTGAACCAGATTGAGAAGGTGTTTCCCAGGTTGAGTGTGAAAGTATTGGCATATAATTCACCGTTTCTACCTGTACTGTCTAACTTAAATAAAGCTCATAACTTCTTTAATTACAAATTGTTAAGAAATAAAACTGGCATTCGATTTTGTGTCTGAAAAATGACTTAATTTCATACAATTTTGCCATAAGGCGTATAAAACTAAAGAATCATCAATTTCTTACACTTTTTCTGGCAAAACCACATTTTTTGACAAAATATGCGTAACTCATTATTATATAGTATGTTACACCTATAATAAAAGTTAGA
>CAZYWY010000085.1:0-365 GCA_964651605.1 uncultured Pirellulales bacterium
GGAATCGATATTGACCTTTGCTTCCGCCAGCGCACCGAACATTTTTTCGGCCACGCCGTAATGTGACCGCATACCGACACCGACTACGGAGACCTCTGCGATATCCTCACGAACAAAAATGTTCTGGCAGTTGACCTGTTGTTTGAGGCTCGCTGTGGCTTCTTTGGCTGAATCCAAATCCGAAATGGCGACCATAAAGGACAGGTTTGCCTTTTCCGGGCTGACTTCTGTCTGGATAATATCGTTGACTACTACTTTGGCCTTTGCCAGATGTGCGAATATTTTAGCGGCATTACCCGGAATATTATCAACGCCGACCATTGTTATTTTGGCCAAATCTTTCTGTATGGTTGCCCCTGAAACTA
>CAZYWY010000085.1:375-7113 GCA_964651605.1 uncultured Pirellulales bacterium
CCCCTCGATTTCGTCTTTACTGCTTCTTACGTGGATTCTAACGTCGTATTTTTTGCCGAATTCAATCGACCTTGAGTGCATAACGCCTGCCCCGAGGCTTGCCATCTCGAGCATTTCGTCGTAGCTGATTTGAGCCATTTTGACGGCCTTTTTGAATATTCGCGGGTCGGTCGTATAGATTCCATCGACGTCAGTGTAAATTTCGCATTCTTTTGCCCCCAGCGCTGCAGCCAGAGCTACCGCTGTGGTGTCCGAGCCGCCCCTGCCGAGTGTGGTTATATTTTCGTTTTCATCAATGCCCTGGAATCCTGCAACGGTAACAATTTTGCCTTCGTTAAGATGTTTCTGGATTCGCTCGGCGTCGATACTTATGATTCTCGCCTTGGTGTGGACGCTGTCGGTGAGCATACGGATTTGACTGCCTGTCATACTTATTGCTTCGTATCCCATCGCTGCCAGGGCGATAGCTAAAAGCGAGACTGACTGCACCTCGCCGGTGCTGAGAAGCTGGTCCATCTCTCGCTTTGGCGGATTGGGATTAAGCTCGAGGGCATCGGCGACAAGATGGTCCGTTTGATGTCCCCTTGCAGATGCAACGACCACTACCGAATAGCCGGCTTTTACAGCGTTGATTATACGTTGTGCAGCCTGGCGCATCTTGGCGGCATCAGCGACCGATGTACCGCCAAACTTTTGAACAAGTATTGCCATATTCTTTCAATTCCAAAAATAAACCTTATTATAAAAAGAGAAATTTTTATAAAAAAAAACTTCTGTTGTCAAGCCCTCAGCTTCTTAAAAAATATTCCATAAGCTCAAACCCATTGTCTATCCTGAATCCTGCCTTGGCGGCGTTGGCCTCACTGAAGCAGTTGAACCCTGAGCCGTGTATGTTGTTGCCGGCCAGTACAAAAGGAACAGGCTTTGCCGAATGGGTGCCGCTTTTCACCGGCGTCGGATGGTCGGGCAGAACCAGCATTCGCCAGTCAGGATACCCCTGCAATGCCTCGAACACAGGACCTGCGATGTGCTGGTCAATCTGCTCGATTGATTTTTTCTTCATCTGGGCGTTGCCGCTGTGGCCGGCCTCATCGGGCGCTTCTATATGGACAAAAACAATATCATACTGCCTCAGTGCCTCCACTGCTGCGGCACCTTTGCCCTTGTAATCCGTGTCAAAATAGCCCGTAGCGCCCGGCACGTTTATCAGGTCAAAGCCGACCAGCTTTGCCAGTCCTCGCGCAAGGTCAACTCCGGTAATAGCGGCGCCTTTTTTGCCGAACCTTTTCTGAAAACTTTCCATCTGGGCGCCTTTGCCCTGTCCCCAAAGCCAGATTGAACTGACCTGATTTTCACCCAGGTCTTTTCTGACCTTGTTAATATCGTGATTCATAAAAAACTGTTGCGAGCGTGCCATCAGCTCAATCAGCCTGTCTGCACCTTTGCCGCGAGGCAGTATTTTTTCGACTGCAGTTCCAATAAAATCGTGTGGCGGGTATGTCTTTACATCAAAATCGGAATTTCTAAAAACCAGCAGGTGGCGGTAGCTTACGCCGCAATAAAAACGCATCTGGTCGCTGCCGAACTGTTCATCAAGTTCCTGTATAAGTTTGCTGCCTTCGGTGGTGGAGATATGGCCTGCACTGTGGTCAGCCATTTTGTCATCAACGATTGTAACCAGATTGCATCTGAAGACCCAGTCGCCCAGTGCCAGTTTGACATTTCGTGCGACCGCCTCAATCGGAGCTCTGCCGGTATAATACCGCTTCGGGTCGTAGCCAAGCACACTCATCAGGGCAACATCGCTGCCTGCCTCCATATTAACGGGAATATTGCGTACCAGGCCGAGCCTGCCCTGTTTGCAGAGTTTGTCGATGTTGGGCTTGGCAGCGACCTCCAGAGGAGTCTTGCCGTCGAATTGCTCGACAGGTTCATCCGCAGCGCCGTCCGGCACTATTATCACATATTTTGTCATTAGTCTTTATCCTCCGGGATGTCAACAATCCTGATGCAGATGGGTTTGCCGCTGATGACATCCAGTTTTTCCATATCTTTCAGTGCCGCTGTGATGTTTTTTTGCGGGGCGGTGTGAGTCGTTATTACTACAGGCACGGTATTGTTCGGGCCGCTCCCTTCGTGCTGAAGTGCTCCTGAGATGCTTACGCTATGCTCGGCCAGTATTTTGCTCCATTGTGCAATCGCACCGGGCTGGTCGTTGCACATTATCCTGATATAGAATCTTCCAACAAGATTGTCTATTTTTTCTATGAATGGTTTTACCTGTTCATTGGGTTTTAGATGGAGGCTGTTAAAGGTCCTGCCGGAATTGCCCAATGCCACTTCGATAATATCTGCAACGATTGCGCTTGCTGTTGGCATCATACCTGCCCCGCGTCCGTAGAACAGCACTTCACCTACGGCGTTGCCGAAGATGCTGATTGCGTTGAACGAGCCGTTCACACGGGCAAGCGGAATATCATCTGCAATGAAGGACGGATGCACGCAAAGGCAAATTTTGTTTTCTTTGTCTTTTCGCCCGATGGCAAGCAGTTTCAGTGCGTAGCCCATTTCTTTGCCGTTTCGGATGTCCTCTTCGCAGACGCCGTCAATACCCTCGACATATATATCATCGAGTGATATTTCATATCCGAAAAGCAGCGAAGCCATAATAGCGAGCTTATGTGCGCTGTCACCGCCGCTTATATCGAGGGTTGGATTGGCCTCGGCATAGCCTTTTTGCTGGGCCTGTGCCAGTGCCTGTTCAAAAGGTTCGCCCTTTGATGACATATTGGACAGGATATAGTTACAGGTGCCGTTAATAATGCCGTACATTGCAGTAATATTATTGGCTGCCAGACCTGTGCGGATTGCCGAGATAATCGGGATTCCGCTGGCACAACTGGCTTCAAAGGCAATGCACTTTCCATTCTGCCGGGCAGTTCTGAAAAGCTCAGCACCGTGAACTGCTAAAAGGGCTTTATTGGCTGTAACGACATTTTTGCCGGCGTTGAGCATTTTCAGTTGGAGCTCTTTTGCGATTGTTATGCCGCCGACAGTCTCGATGCCGATTTCGATAGTTTTGTCGTCTAATATTCTGGAAAGGTCGCTGGTAAGAATGCCGTCCGGCAGTTTTACCGGCCTGGTTGATGTTATATTTGTATCTACGATAGCCGCCAGCTCCAGTCGCAGTCCCGTTTTAGCTGCTATGGAATCTGCATTTTCGAGAATCACACGGACAATCCCGCTGCCTACGGTACCGAAACCGACAAGCCCAATTCTGACAATTCGTTCATTCATAATATTTAGTCCCTCGTGAAGCGTATCTCGTGAAGCGAAATACGAATTACGCTTCACGCTTCACGCATCGCAGGCATTTAACAGCCTTTTTGGGGACCGGTCAAGCAAAAACTGCCTGTTTAACAGTATGGCTGAGGTACATCCGACTTGATAAAATGCAGGATAGTCAAAAGCCTCAATTAATGTCTGAAATGGCGTTTGCCTGTAAAGACCATAGCGATGCCGTATTTGTTCGCAGCGGCGATTACCTCGTCGTCCTTTTTCGAGCCGCCCGGCTGAACAATGGCAGCAACGCCTGCCTGTGCGGCATTTTCGACGTTATCAGCGAACGGGAAGAAGGCATCGGATGCCATCACAGAACCCTTCGATTCATCGCCTGCGTGCCGGAATGCGAGCAGGCCGGATTCAACGCGATTCATCTGGCCTGCTCCGACAGCTAAGACCCTTTTGTTCTTGGCAAGCACGATTGTATTGCTTTTGGCGTGCTTGGCGGCAAGGTATGCGAGCCGCAAATCCTCAAGCTGCTCTTGTGTGGGTTTGTTTTTGGTTGGATAAGTCAACAACTCCGGCTCCCAGCCGATAAGGTCTCGTTTTTGCAGCAGCATTCCGCCGACAATATAACGGCAGTCGAATTCGGTGCTGTTGATTTCATCTCTGTCTATGGTGCCTGTCTGGATTAGTCTTACTCTGCTGCCCCAGGTTTTGAGTGTCCTGATTATTTCGATTGCGTCCTTATCGAACTGCGGTGCAATAATCACCTCAGCGAAAAATCCGCTTGCCCCCAGTGCCTTGCCGAACCTGCTGTATGATTCCATTATGGTCTGCGCCAGCTCAACATCGATGTTTCTGTTCACTGCGATGATTCCGCCGAAAGCGCTGACCACATCGCCTTCATAAGCCTTTCTGTATGCTGTGCAAATATCGTCATCGACCGCACAGCCGCAGGGATTGAGATGTTTTACGACGACAGCTGCCGGCTCGGCAAACTCCTTGACCAGCTCGAAGGCTGCGTTGGCATCCAGAAGATTGTTGAAGCTGATAGGCGTTTCACCCTCCATCAGTTTGCCGCTGCCGACGGAAGTTTCATTGCCGGCCGGCAGCTTATAAAAGGCGGCACTTTGATGAGGATTCTCGCCGTAGCGCAGGGATGTTGCTTTTTTCAGTGCAATAGAGACCATTTCGGGATATTCGATGCCCGCAGTGAGATTCAAATATTTCGATATGGCGGTGTCATAGCAGGCGGTCAGGCCGAAAGCAGTTCTTGCAAGCTCGCCCCGCATCTGTTCGCCGACTGCTCCGCCGGTTCTTTCCATTTCTGCTATAACTTTGCTATACTGAGCGGGGTTCGTTACGACCGTTACGAATTTATGATTTTTTGCAGCGGAACGGAGCATGCTCGGCCCGCCGATGTCGATATTTTCGATGGCCTCGCTGAGCGTGCAACCTGCCTTTGCCGTAGTTTGTTCAAATGGATAAAGGTTCACGCAGACCAAATCGAGCGGCTCGATGTTATGCTCTTTCATAGCTGCTTTATGGTCAGCTTTATCTCGAATCGCCAGGATGCCGCCGTGTATTTTGGGATGCAGGGTTTTGACTCTGCCGTCGAACATTTCAGGAAATCCGGTTACTTCTTCGATAGCGGTTACATTCAGTCCTTCTTCGGCGAGTTTTTTTGCTGTGCCGCCGGTGCTGATGATTTTGACGCCCATTTTGCTGAGTTTTTTTGCAAAATCGACAATGCCGGTCTTGTCTGAAACACTAATCAATGCTGTTTGAATTTTAACATCCATTTCCTTTACTCCTGTTTTGTTTTCGTATATCGTATTTCGTATATCATATTTCGTATATCATATTTCGTATATCGTATTTCGTATGTCGTATTTCGTATGTCGTATTTCGTATGTCGTATATTAAAATCTATCATCTCGACATACGACATACGAGTTACGCTTCAACGTAATTAACTAAATCGATATTGTATTTGTTCTCGAAGTCCATCATCTCCTCAATGCGTTTGATATCGTCATTTATGCGATTTACGAGCTTGAAAATATAAGGTTTGCCGACCAGACGGTTTTTCAGGTCATCGAGCATCGGCTCCCACTGGCCGTCGTATAATTGTCCCTTCAATACAATAAGCATGCGGTATTCATCACTCAGCCGCCCAACATAATCATTAACAGCTTTATCAACGGCAACTTTGTTGCCTGTGCTGCTGTTGTTCTTGCCTGGCTCATTCATTGGCCAAAATCTCCTTAAAGGCCAATAATACCTGCTCAAACAGATTTTGCAACAAATTTTCGCTATTTATGTAAAGGGGCAGGAATTCACTATATTAAATACAAACGGGATGCCCGGCATATTGAATAGGATTGCCATAGGAAGGCTTGCGAAAGTCATTTTGCTACGGCTTTTTTCTCAACCTCGCCGGTCATTGGCACAAATTGTACGGGCAGGATGGTCTGTTTTTTTAGCTGGCCTTTGTTATCCTTGGTAATCAGCACCAGATATTGCAGGCCGCCTGCCTGTTCATAAGGTATTATCATACGGCCGCCCGGTTTTAACTGGTCAATAAGAGGTTGTGGAATACGTTCGGCAGCGGCAGTGCCAATAATCGCATCGAATGGGGAATGTTCAGGCCAGCCGAAATAACCATCTCCGAATTTTACGAATACATTCGAGTAGCCCAGCTCCTTCAGCGTCTTTTGAGCCGTTTTTGCAAGCTCCTCGACAATCTCGATTGTATAAACCTCTTTGGCAATCTCGGCACAGACAGCGGCCTGATAACCTGAGCCGGTGCCAATCTCCAGAACATTAGAGTCCTTTTTCAGTTTTAAAGCTTGTGTCATAAACGCCACAATATAGGGTTGACTAATAGTCTGGTTATTGCCGATTGGCAGGGCGGAATCGATGTAAGCCAGAGGTTTTTGATTTGAGGGAACAAAGGCGTGCCTTGGTACAGTTCGCATCGCTATAAGCACATTCGGGTCTTTCACATCCCGTTCCCTGATTTGTGTGGCGACCATTTTCGTCCGCTCTGTGATGCGTTCTTTAAAAGCGGGGTGATTATGGTCAGGCCTGAGAATTACGGTTGCATTCGGGTCCTTCGGACTAACACTTGGTAACTTTTGGCTGGTTCTGCCGGATAACTGCAAATTCAAAATTGCCAGTGGTATAAAAAGTAATAACGGCAGATAAATCCGCCAGTTGTATGCAGCAACTCTTTTTTCCTTCATCATTTTTATCCTCCCTAAAGTTATTATTTAAAATTATAAATTTCAAATTCCGGTTTGTAAAGTAAAAATAAGGAATAACCCGAAAGCTAAATGGCTTGAAAATTTATCCTTTCCGATTACACTGGCCGATTGTATTGATAGAGGACTATTATATTTTAGGAGTATTTATGCCAGAGTTTAAGATAGAACCGGCACAAAGAATCAC
>CAZYWY010000086.1:0-7106 GCA_964651605.1 uncultured Pirellulales bacterium
TGGATAAAAAATTAACAAAAAGGCTTAATTTATTAATTTACCGCAACTACTTTTTTGACCTGGGGCAGTCTTTCCTTGAGGATTCGTTCGATGCCCATTTTCATCGTCATCGTTGCGCCGGGGCAGCCCCTGCAGGCACCCTGCAGGCGAACGTTCACGGTATTGTCCTTGTCTATACTGACAAGCTGAACATCGCCGCCGTGTCCCTGAAGACTTGCCCGGATGGTCTCGATAATTTCTTTAACCTGCTCTTCCAGCGTTTGCTCCGGATGAGTATGTTCATTTGCATGGTCGCAGCCGCAATTTTCACACATTGAAAAAACTCCTGTGAATAGTTTTGAGTCTTTAGTTTTGAGTTTTGAGTTTTGAGTTACAACTAAAAGCTCAAAACTCATAACTTCATAACAACTGATTTTAACGACTTTTATTTAATGGGGATAGTTAAAATTGACGAAAATATTTGACAGAAATATTTTTTGCTGGTAAAATACAGCAGTATTTGTATGAAAACATATAAATACGAACCTGAGACATCCCCGTAGTTGGGATGGTTACGCAGTTGCAGCAGGTTTGTGAACGCCGGTTAACTCAGTCGGTTTTTGGAGCAGAAAGCGATTGATTGGCCGGATTTAGCCGGAAAGCTGCAATAGGTTGGAACAACAGAATAAGCAAACGATTTCAGAATATCGAATATCGAATATTGAATACTGAATTCAATGTTCTTTATTCAATATTCAGAATTCTTTGGGTTTTTCAGGAAAGGAAAAAAGAAAATGACGTCCAAATCCCGCAGTTCGGCCCCCAGGACACCTCATGGTGCTGGTTCGGCTGGTAATCCCTCAGTTAAAACAGGCGCACAAATTGCCGTCGATACACTCATTGAGTTGGGTGTCGAGACGATGTTCGGCTATCCAGGTGGTGTGGCGCTGCCTTTGTTCGACAAGTTATATGATGCGCCTATCAATTTTATCATTCCTCGTCACGAACAGGGCGGCTGCCATATGGCGGATGCTTACGCCCGCGCAAGCGGCAAGGTCGGCGTGATTCTTACAACCAGCGGGCCGGGGGCCTGCAATATAGTAACCGGCCTGGCTACGGCGATGATGGACTCGGTGCCTATGGTTGCACTAACCGCACAGGTGCGTACCGACCTTATCGGCAATGATGCTTTTCAGGAGGCCGACACAACCGGCATCACCAGACCGGTTACAAAACATAACAGCATAGTTAAGAACGTCAAAGACCTTGCCCGCACGATACGGGAGGCTTTTTATATAGCTTCGACAGGCAGGCCGGGGCCGGTGCTTGTTGATTTGCCGGTTGATGTCTCTGTCTCCAAATACGAAGGAAATGACTCGTCTGAAATTAAGCTGCCCGGTTATCGTATATCGGGAAAGGGACATTCCAGACAAATATCCGCAGCGGCCAAAGCAATCAATGAATCGCTCCAGCCGGTCCTTTATGTCGGCGGCGGCGTGGTCTCAGCAAATGCAAGCGCCGAATTGAGAGCGCTTGCCGAAAAGGCTAATATTCCGGTTACAATGACGCTTCTGGGGCTGGGCAGTTTCGACCAGAGAAAACCGGCGTCACTCGATATGCTGGGGATGCACGGCTCTGCTTATGCAAATTATGCTGTCCAGCAGTGTGATTTGCTTATTGCCGTCGGCGCCCGGTTCGATGACCGCGTTACCGGAAAAGTTGAAACTTTTGCGCCGCATGCAAAGACCATTCATATTGATATTGACCCGGCGAGCATTTCCAAAAACATCCAGGTGGATATCCCGGTTGTCGGCGATGCAAAGGATATTTTGAGTGAGCTTGTCAAGCAGGTTGAATACCGGGAAAGGAAGGAATGGTTCGCTCAGATTGCCCAGTGGAAAGAGAAGTTTGCATTCCGGTACGACCGCAACAGCTCGACAATTAAACCTCAGTATGTTATTGAGGAAATCTGCCGGCAGACAGAGAACAAGGCGGTTATAACTACAGGCGTCGGACAAAACCAAATGTGGGCAGCTCAGTTCTATAAATTTATAGAACCGAGACAGTTTATCAGCTCCGGCGGGCTGGGTACAATGGGCTTCGGTTTGCCTGCCGCCATCGGCGCACAAATAGCAAGACCCGATGCGACGGTTATAGATATTGACGGCGACCACAGCTTCAATATGACGATGACCGAGCTTGCCACTGCGGTTGAGCATAATCTGCCAATCAAGGTCTGTATCCTGAACAACGGATATATGGGAATGGTCCGGCAGTGGCAGGAGTTGTTTTACGGCAGGCGATATTCGAAAAGCTACCTGAAGAATCCGGATTATGAAGCCATAGCCAAAGCAATGGGGGCGACAGGCCTGACAGTGCAAAACAAGGCAGATGTGCCAAAGGTTATTAAACAAATGCTGGCTGAGAAAAATCCCTGTGTTGTCGATTTCCATGTTGAACGTGAGGAAAATGTCTGGCCTATGGTTCCCACCGGCAAAAGCCTCAGTGAAATGGACGGACTTGATATTCTGGAGAGGTTAATATGAAACACATAATAAGCGCACTGGTTGAAAATAAGCCGGGTGTTCTGGCTCACGTAGCCGGTATGTTCGCTGCACGCGGTTTTAACATTGACTCTCTTGTAGTTGGCCGGACGGAAGACCCGGCACTGAGCCGTATGACTATCTCTGTAATAGGCGACGACAGAATCGTCGAGCAGGTTCGCAAGCAGCTTGCCAAGATTATACCTGTTGTCAAGGTACAGGATTTTATTGGTCAGCCTGTTGTGCTGCGCGATTTGATGCTGATAGTGGTATCAGCTCCGCCTGAAAAAAGGCCTGAGATAATTTCATTGATAGAGGTATTCAGAGGCAAAGTTGTAGATATAGGCCAGAAGTCTGTTATGATAGAGGTTAGCGGTCCGGAATCCAAGATAGAGGCTTTTATTGATGCGTGCAGACCTTACGGAATAAAAAGTGTCGCTCGAACCGGCACTATTGCTATGCCGAGACAGGCAAGAACAGCCGTCCGTAATGAACAGTCGGACGATTGACAGACTAATAAATTGCAGCATACGGTGTATGATTTTTATTTTGAAGGCCAGTCCGACGGATTAACCAACAGAGGGCCGTGACAAGTCGGGCATTCTTCGTCGCTACTCGTAGACTTCGGTTTTGGAGTTGTGCTTGTTGTCGCTGTTTTTACCGGAGCTACTCTGCTCCTGTCACTCTGCATTCTTTGGGCGGTATTAGCTGTCAATACACCTGTGCAGGATATTTCGACAATTCTGCCTCCGGTTAATTCAAGAGTAAGCATATCCGTGTAACTTCGTGATGTACTGTTAGTGGGCGGATTTATAGTAAGCTCAAGCTCATATCCGTTGGATACCTTCGTTTTCTTTGCGAAACTAATTATATTATTTCTTGAAGAAAATGATTTGATATCGAATTGTTCGCCGTAATTGCTTACCAACGTTACTTTTTTTGTTGCAGCTTCCGGTCTGGCCTGGTAAATGGTTATAGATGGCGGGGTTGCAGTAAATCTCGCCGGGGCGCTAAATGTTCCTCCGATTTTTTTGCACGCCGGGTGAGATAAGCCTATTTCAAAAGCTCCGTCTGGATTATCCTCGAGAATACCCATATCTACATTGAGCTTTATGGTGTGGCTTGTTGCTGCTGACTTGTCATAATCGGCAGTTATGCAGTCTTCGGTTGATGCAAAACCTGTAATTGTAAAGGGCTGTTTGTCCAGACTTGTAACTGTAATTTCCGGGCAATCTGCATTTGGCTTCGTAAGAGAAAGTTTTAATTCCCTGGGCTGTAAGTCCACCGTTGCTGTTATTTTTGCTTTGATGGAAAGGTCAATTATAGGATTGAGCGGGTCGTTGCTGACAATGTGAATCAGCTTTGTTGGCTCGCCGAGTTGGCTTTCCACAAGATAGACCACAGGTAATATGCCGCTTTCGCCCGGTGCATATTCTCTCTTTGGCAGCTCGGATATCGTGCAGCCACAGGAGGTATTAACATCTGTTATTCTGAGAATATCATTGCCGGTATTTTTGAAGTTGAAAGTGCAGAGTTGGCTTGATTGAGGTTTGACGTTACCGAAATCGTGAATCTTTTTCTCAAAAGTGAGCTTTGGGGCTTTTTTTACGGCTGTAACGCCGGCGGGGGTATTAGTGGTGTTATCAGCAGTTTTATACGACCAAAGTGGATTATTGAACCAATCCTCTTCAGGTGTACGTGCGGTCTCTTCACAGCCGGCAAGATACAAAAATGCCAAACCAATAATAACATAAGCTACACTGAACTTTTTTGCCTTCATATACCCTCACCCCTTTTGATTGTAGTCGATTGTTCAGCAGATTTTAGGTATTTCCACTTAAAAACCGACAGAACAAGGATGGCGATTTTTGAGGCCTCCTACCGCGACGTATCGCCGGAATATTATGATGTATTATACCCAAATAAGCGTTGAAAGTCAAATATTTTATTCATACAGCACATTTTCGCATTTGAAAACAGATTACAAATTTTTCCATTTTCAGATAATCTGCTTAACGGTAGAATAGAATACAAAGACTAATTTTTTAGTCTGTTTATTCTTGACGAGCGGGCTTTTAGTTGTTAATTGATAACTTATATTTAATTATCGAATATAAATAGTGGATTTGGTTTCGAAAGGAGGCCATCATGGCAAAGAGGTATTGTACAATAATGCTTGTAGTTTCGTTGTTTTTCTTTATCGGTTGTCAAAATGGTGCAGAAAGCGGCACAAGCAGAATCATTGCAACCCGAACCGGCACATCGCCGGGAGTAGGTGCAGTTGGTGCTGCTGAGAAAGGCGAGATTGACCTTGTTGAACAGATAACGGTGAATCGGGACGCATATCGGCAGGGTCTCGAATTACTGGTCAAATACTACACAAAAGTCGGTAACAACGCCAAGCTCGAGTGGGCAAAAAAAGAACTGAACGCCCTGAATACTATACCCCAATACAGATATATAGTTATTACAGGAACTTCTGCCGAATATAAAGCAGCTAATTCGATAGTGGATGCGGACCTTCTCTATGATGAGGCTCAGGCATTGGAGAAACAGGCAAAGCTGGGTTCTATTGTCATAAACAAGGATAAACTCCGCTTAGCTCTGGATAAATATGAGCAGTTAATTCTTAAATACCCCACCAGCGACAAGATAGATGATGCAGCTTATGAGTCGGGTGATATTTCGTATGAATTCAAGGATTATACTATTGCACTGGAGTATTATCAGCGGGTATATCAATGGGACTCCGAAACTACACATCCCGCCCGTTTCAAGGCTGCCCGTATCTTAGACAGGCAGATGCACCGCTATGATGAGGCCTTGAAACTTTATAAAGAAGCAATTGAAACTGAGGGAAAGTACAGTAAAAACCTCGAATGGAAAAACAACGCCGAAGAACGCGTGAAATCACTGGAAAAAATCGACCAGTAATTTGCTGTATTTTCAATTCGGTATATAATTTGGGAATCAACGGGCCTGGATAGTGAACAGGCCCGTTTTTTTATGAACTAAAAAATTTCTTTCTTTAACGCCACAAGAAGAGCTATGTTGTCGCAAATTGAGAAAAAAGTTGCAGATTTTATCGGGCAAAATCAGATGCTTAGCACCTCATCCAGAGTGCTGCTGGCAGTCTCAGGCGGCGCTGATTCAACAGCTCTTATGCACATTATGCGGACGCTGCAAATAGAAAAAATCCTCAATACTCAATTGCATTGCGCTCATATAAATCATTCGCTGCGAGCCAGCCAGGCTAAAGAAGATGAGAATTTTATCACCACCGAGGTTGAGAAACTCGGCTTGCCGCTCACTATTCGACAAATTGATGTGCGTAAATTTGCTGCAGAACAAAAACTGTCAATTGAAACTGCCGCCAGAAAGCTGCGAATCGATGCTTTAATTGATATTGCAGAGAAAAATGGCTGCGATACAATAGCAACGGGACATCAGAAAAATGACAACGCAGAGACGGTCATATATCGGCTGCTTCGCGGGACAGGTTTTCGGGGGCTGGCCGGCATCTGGCCCGTTCGGGAATTTGACAATAAAATCAAGTTCGTCAGACCTTTACTGTGTGCTGACCGTAACGAAATCTGCGAATATTTGCAAAAGAATGGCTTAAGATGGACCGAGGATGCAACCAATGCCGATTGTTTCTATGCCCGAAATTTTATCCGGCATCTGCTGCTGCCGGCAATGCAAAATGACAGCAAAGACTCACTTGTGGAACAATTATGTCTATTATCTAAATCTGCTCTCGGATTTCATAATATTGTTTGCAGGCAGGCAGACCAGGTTTGGCTGAGGCTCGCCGTTCAAACCGGCGGGGAAATTGTCCTGAACTCGAAGCTGCTTGCGGAACTGCCTGAGCCGGTCAGGATTGAACTGATTTCCCGCAGCCTGGATGCCATAAACTGCGGCCAAATGAATATAACACAGATACATTACAAAAATATACTGCGATTGACAGAGCAGAACACGACTGGCAGAAAGATAGGGCTACCGGGAGGGTTCGTTGTTAAGAGTGAATATGGGAATTTGATTTTCTCCAAAGCTACAGCAATACCCCCGGTATTTGAACAAACAAGCGAAGGCATTGAGATAAAAATTCCCGGCAGTACACAATTCGGCCAATATTTAATAGATGCGAAGGTTTTAGAAAAACGTGAATCTAACTGGTTAACCACGCGATTTATCGCGGTGTCTTCCTCAAACTTTTTAGCCCCCAGTTTTACTGGGGGTTCTGTTGTTCAATTTATTGAGCAATTCGACCTGGATAAACTGCGGTTTCCGTTGACAACTCGCTGTCGCAGAGACGGTGACAGGTTTGTGCCGTTCGGGCAGAAGGACGAAAAGAAAATCGGCAAATTTCTGACCGCACAGAAAGTACCGGACGAAATCCGACAAAAGACACTCGTTGTTACCGACAGCGAAAAAATTATCTGGCTTTGGCCGATTCGTATCAGTGAGCAAGTTAAAATCACTGCCGTGACCAGCAAAATTCTTCAGCTACAAATAACCGACGGTACATAACCTTTGAACTTTGCCCAGAGCAGACAAACAAAAAACAACAGGATACAACTT